>JAKCBW010000139.1 GCA_021842145.1 Actinomycetes bacterium | reverse complement strand
TCCTTTTCCCACTTCGAGCGCTAGTACCTCTGTCCTTCATTCGACTTCCTTCATTCGAATTCCTTCATTTAACTTCCTCCACTTAACTTCCTCCACCCAATACCTCTGACACCTGGAGAACGGAAGCAGTTCCGATTGGCCCATGATCGACGACAATGCCCCCACTTGGAAAGAAAGTATTGGTAACACGCGATGGAGGCAATAGCGAGATCGAGATCAGCCTCGAAACCGCTAAAGAGCATCCTTTTGGATCAAATGGTAAGCTCTCGTCCACACTCAAGGTGAACTTTCCAGTTTTCAAGTTGCCCGATGCAGACTCGGAAAAGACCTGTCCGCAGCTTGAAGTGCTAAGGCCAACCTGAACGACGCCGGCACCGTCAATGCTCTTTAGAATCCATGGTACCGACCTCACCTCACGAGCGGGCCTTATTATTGGCCCAGAAATAGCTCCACCGCAAGGGAGTTGACCTCGGCTATCGTAGGAGAAGGCACCCTTGCCCCCTCGGCCATAAATCACCACAGCAGAGTAAATCGGCTTAGCTGCAGCCTTGAGAACGTTGGATTCCTTCGAGGTCCTCATCGCCGGGCAGCTAGTAATCTCACCCCAGGCTATTCCGACCCAGGCGGGACGGTGGTCCACTTTTAAACCACCAAGGGCTTGCTTCGAACCGGATAGCGAAACCAGGCCGAAGCCCAAGATGGCATTTAGGTGGGCACCTTCCTCGGAGGTGGACGACCTAAATAACTTAGCGGCTTGACTCCAGGTCAGTTCTAGATGGTCCTTGGCACTTCCGGAAGGCATTGGAGAGATAGACAATCCGCCGAGTCGAACACCTTTTACAAAAACTCCGCTTGCAACATCAGCTCCTGAGGGGGAAGTCACGTATCTGACAGGAGTTACCGAAGGTCCATTCGCCGGGCTATCCTGTGATGTTGGTCCACACGCCGCAACTAGCATTGCAAAACAAGTAATCGACAGTGGGCTGGATCGCAAAAATCGACCGTGTAACTTCCGCGCTTTGGGGGAAATCGGCTGACTCAAATTAGGCCGACCGATTCCGATAATGGAGCAAAACTCCCGCCGCCGTAGAAATCCCCGGCTAGAAATTTCGATGAACTCCTTTTTTGGGATATTCGGTTAACAGTCGTCGACTGAAACCGAAACTGATCGATGAGTCGACTACTGCCAACCGACGAATCGTGCTCAGTCAAACAATTTCGACGCTATTACAAAACTACCCCTCGACGTCCCTACCCAGGTAATCATGGCCTCGATTTTGGAATCTACCAAAGTGTAATCTCGCTGTAGAATTCGAACAATTGTGGGGCCTTGGATATGGCGAGCGCAAATGCCCAGCGCAAATGCCCAGCGCAAATGCCCAGCGCAAATCTCGTTGCACCACCCTCAGCAAAATGGACAATTGATCAACTGATCTGACTCAAACTTACGGAGTCGCACCTAAAGCTCAGAGATAATTCCAATGATTCCCTCGACGGAGGATAACCTTTAGAGCAGTGGAGGGGATGGCGGCCGAGCAGATACAGACTTCACAACTCTCACCCAGCCGGCCTCCGTCACCTGCTTAGATGTGGGTCCAAAATCACATCTAAGCACAATTCGAAGCCGAATGATTAAGGCCTTTTATTTTTGACGCAAAAACTACAACATCCAGGTTTAGCCGGTACATTACTACCAGCTGCCCGAGATCAAATGAGACAATTCAAGGTTGTCCCGACGATGGTATGTTGGCACAAATACCACCCAGCTACCAAAGCCTCGACCTTACTCTAGGCTGGCAGATCCAAGGACTCCTTGCAAGCTATACCCATGTGTGGTATGCTATGAAAGGAAGCACCACCCTAACAAACCGTCCTCGACGGCCTAAGCGTAGGAGCTTCAGAAAGAGCTTACGATGGTATCAAGCTCGAGACTGTTTACATTTCTCTCCTCCCTTCAAATTCCTCGGATCGATCCAAGCCGAATCAAAGTTCGCCTTCACCTGCCAGACTGGCTCGATCCACTCAACGGGACTACTAGGCCCGTCTTGATTCCCATCCCCGTTTACACCTCTGAAAAAAGAACCACCAGATAATGCAGAGGCACCCATTTCTCAAAATTTCTGTCATCGGTAAGTCGGTTAGGCTCTTTGCTCCTATCCTCCTGGGGTCGTCCATGGTGATAGCCGGAGTCATCTCCACCAGTGAGCCCGCTTTGGCAACGACTAGTTCGCCTAGCCCCGTCGCGATGGGAACGGCGAGCACATTTGCGATCCTTGCGGGCACTACCGTGACCAATACCGGCTCCTCGACAATCTCGGGCAGCCTCGGACTTAGTCCTGGTAGCGCAGTCACGGGATTCCCACCGGGTATCGTCTCTAACGGCACCGAGTACGTTGCCGATGCAGTCGCCACCCAGGCCCAGAGTGACCTCACTACCGCCTATTTGGATGCTGCGGGTCGAACGCCGACAACTCCCGTGTCTACTTTGAGTCCTAACTTGGACTTAGGAGGGCTAACTCTAGGACCCGGAATCTACTCATCGGCATCTTCACTAAATGTAACCGGGCAAGTAACCCTCGACGCACAAGGGAACCAAAACGCCGTCTTCATCTTTCAGACAACCTCTACACTAACTACCGCTTCAAACAGCACCTTTACCCTCACCGGGGGTGCTCAGGCGTGTAACGTTTTCTGGCAAGTAGGTAGTTCGGCAGTTTTAGGAACTAACTCAACCTTTGATGGCACAATCCTGGCTCTAACCTCTGCAAGCTTGTTGACCGGTGCAAACGTCAAAGGAAGGGTACTCGCTAGAAATGGAGCGGTCACTCTAGAAGCAAACGTGATTTCCGTTCCAACTTGCACCGCCGCTTCCACGAGTGCTGCTACTTCGATAGCAACTTCGGTCTCGGCTCCGACGATCCCCGTTGGTGGTAGCATCACAGACCATGCCATTTTGACCACTACGCCCCTTGGCGGGATTCCGACCGGTTCGGTCCAGTTCTACATTTGCGGACCAAACGTTAGCTCTTGTTCCCCCACTTCTGGCGGTACACTAAATTCCACTACGACCCTGTCGAATGGCTCGGCGACCTCCGGAAGCTTCACTCCAACCTTGCCAGGCACTTACTGCTACGGAACGGCATACATTCCGCAAGGGGGGTCATTCTCAACGAGCACTGAAACTGGAAGCGACTCGAATAACGAATGCACCGTGGTGGCTGCGGCAACCACTGGGTCAGTTACTACCACGACCACCCCTCCTACCCCGAATACGACCCCGAATACGACCCCGAATACGACACAGTCTGCGACGCCAGCTTCAGCCGGGCCCACGACGATAGTGGTTCCAACCGCCGATACCGGTAAGCCTTGGTCGTCCGAGCTGTACTGGGTTATAGCATCAGCGTTCGCATTGAGCGGACTTGGGTTATTCGGGCAATGGCTGCGAAAGAGAAAGATGGCGTAGCGGTTCGCCGCTATAAATTACGCCCCGAGGTACTTAAATCAATAGCCACCTCGGGGCGTCATCGTCGGCGGAATGGATATCCAGGAAACCCATATTGCAAGACCCCACCCAAGGGTGACTTGCGACTAGACCGCTCACGTCATCTGCCTGTCGGCAAAATTGCAATGCTGGCGTCACTCTTTAGCTGGCCAACTATGCGCAGTAAAGTAACAATACCGAATTGGTTTGACTTTTCTCCGGGCTATTTTCAGGCCGGTTGGATTCTTTAGACCTATTCGATAAGGTGTGATTTTGGGCAAAACCAGGAAAGGCCCGGAGTTCTAAGTCCAGCCACAATCCGGCAATCAACTGTAGCCATTGAAATTGTCGCTTTAAATTAGCGTCTTGGCTCGCCACTTTTGCCCCGGTCCCTTTTCCGGTTCAGTCGGCCAACTACGATAGTCGCTCCGCCCACTACCACCAGAAATCCAATCAAAACCAGCGCAGCTAGGACATAGGGTTGCGAAGACATCCCGGCCATCGGCATCGGCACGACCTAGATGCCTCCTTTAAATTCGTCCGCATTTGACTCCAATGCCCTGGTAATCTCGTGTCTTTTCAAGGCAAAGGGAACACAAGCGCATACGAACATCGCTCCTGGCAGGGCGAGGATTATGCCGGGAGATACTAGGGCCACCAGAGCACCCCATACAATTCCGACTATACCCATGGTGCCGGTGGTCAATGATAGCTGCACACTTGCCACTCGACCCCGCATGAGATCCGTCGAAGCACCTTGATTGGCCGAATATATTCCTGCCATGAAAACCGCTTGTGCACC
>JAKCBW010000138.1 GCA_021842145.1 Actinomycetes bacterium | reverse complement strand
CTCAATGACTTCGGGACTCCCCAGTAATTCCCCGAATTCAGACAGATCCCGCTGCTCCACTCCGAAATAGCTAAAGAAGCTGGCCAGGGTGCTCTCGGTATCAAAAAGGTTGTACCCGAAAAGCTCCTCCGGCTGGTTGTACACATCATGAGTAAGAAAATCGCTCTTCGTCACGGCCACACCTCGTCTTTTGTTTGAGTCACCTTGAGCCAAGTTACTCAATCAGAGGCGGCGATACCATCCAGGAGCCACTTATCCCGACATTTAGCTGGTGGTCGAGGTGGAGGAGAAGCAACTTAATTCCCACGCTGAATCAACCCGCATGATTAATGTACGCCCGGGCCCGTTGTTAGACGCAGTCGACTATTGGTAACTTCCGGCCGAATCGCTCTTTAGGCTCACTAAAACCGACTCAGGATCGACACAGCCGACTATCCATTGATCAAACTGTTCTCCAACGAGGTGAATCCGAAGCCCTTTTGGCTGGTCGTGGTGGACGACCGCAAAGGTCTTCAAGCCACCGGACTCAAATGCGCCCACTGTGAGATGTCCAGACCTAGTGAAAGCGTGTGCCTTGATATTTGGAAGCTCCAAGGATGCATCCTCGATGACCTCCACGGAAGTTATCGAGGTTAGGTAGGCGTCCACTTCCTTGTGAAATGACTCAAGCTTTTCAACATTAGACAGCGAAAGAACTATCTTGTCTCCATCTATGAATAATTCGGCCACGTCTCACCCCCATCACTCCACTTAAACCGGAATATTACTACAAAGCGGAGACACCCACTATTAGAAAAACTATTTCCCCAATAGGATAATTTGGTCCGGATATCGAATGGGACGGCTTCTAGCGTGCCTTTTCAAGTTCACCGAGGACAAGCTCTAGATCCCTTGGAAGACGGGCCTCAAATTTCATCGACACACTATTGGTCGGATGGGAAAACTCGAGTCGGCATGAATGAAGATATGGCCTGTTAAGCATTTCAATCGACTTACCTTTGTAGGTGGGATCCCCCACCACCGGGTGACCTACCGCTGAAAGATGAACCCTTATCTGATGCGTCCTCCCCGTCATTAGGGTCAACCTCAAAAGGGTAAATTCTCCAGACCCCTCGAAGCGCCTTTCGACCTTATAATGGGTGACGGCCGAGCGGCCCGACCTCGACACCGCCATCTTCAGCGGCTCACGAATCGATCGAGCGATAGGTGCGTCGATAACCCCCTCGTCAAATTCGACTAAACCTGTGACGAGGGCCAAGTACGTTCTTTCGACTTGATGCTCTTTGATCATCTTGGAAAGCCCTTCGAAACCTAGTTGCGAAAGGCCAAAAAGCATCAGTCCACTCGTCCCCTTATCTAACCGATGGACCACACCAAATCGACCCGGCGCTCCTAGACCATCAATTCGGGGAAATAGTGACAATAAACTCTGCGACATAGTCCCCGTGGCGTTATTCGAACCAGGGTGAACGACTTGACCTGCCCTTTTATTTATGACGGCGACATCTCCATCAAAATAGACCAGGTCCACCGTGGTCGAAGCGCGGGCGGCCTCCATTGGGATTGCCTCCTCGTCTTTGACCCTTGCGCTAAGGGTCTGTCCCGCCCCAACCTGAACCGATGCCTTGTCAACTGCCAGACCATCAAGAAAGACGTCCCCGTTGGCCACGAGTTTGGCGACTGCCGTCCTTGGAAGACCGAGAAGCATCGATAAACATCGATCGACCCTTACACCCTCTAAAGAATGTGGAACGACGAAACTCGGATTACTACCCACTGAAATGCCCCTATGGCTTATGCCTGAGCCCAAAAGCAATTACCACTACGCCGAGTACTACAGCGGCGTCCGCGATGTTGAAGGTGGGCCAGAACCTTAAATAGATGAAGTCGATTACTCCGCCACCGTTATTCCTAAATATGCGGTCGACGAAGTTGCCCAAAGCCCCGCCCGCCAGGAGCGCTATCCCAATTAGCATCGTCGTCTTTGCAACTTTAAAGGTTGCGTAAGCGAGCACAGCCAGGGCGAGTAGAACGAACATAGCAATTATATAGGGATGCCCCCGGCCCAGTGAGAAGGCGAAGCCGGTGTTGTATTCGAGCCTCAGCTTGACTGGCCCAAAGATTGAGATGCTGTGGGACGCCAGGTGCGACTGTGCCCAGCTCTTGGAGAGTTGATCCACTGCGACTACTGCTGCGGTAACCGAGCCTACGAGTAGCCAACGCTTAAGCCCAAAAAGCTTGCCTTGCGACACCCTCCTCCTTACTAACGAAGCGCAGAAAGGCCGCCCGCCTTGCACTTTACGCAAAGACGAGCATAGGGAAGGGCCCTGAGTCTTGCCCTCGGAATGGGTGTGTGGCAGTTAGCGCACACCCCATAGTGTCCGCCGGCCATTCGCCTAAGCGCCTCGTCGATCTCGTCGACTCCCGCTCGGGCTTGGGCGGCCAGGGCTAAATTGCGCTCCCGGTCAACCGTAGTGGTCCCGCCTTCACCGGACTCCTCGTCAAACTGAACCTCTCCCGGCTCAGCTTCTTGGGCCAGACGCTCAGCCTCCAGCTTGAGACTTGCCGCCTGTTCAAGAAGCAGGTTCTTCTCCGCTAGCAGCAGTTCGCCCTGTCCGGCTAGAAACTCCTCATCGCTTAGAGCCTCGAGCTCCTCGTCGGTCAATTCGGCCAGCGATGGAAGAACGACGTCGGCGCTGTCACTCGACCCATTCCCGCTAGGTTGGGTCTTGTCCTTGGTGCTCTTTTCCAACTTCTACCTGAGGTCCCCTCTGTTGTATGCGTCACCACATGATGGCCACAGTAGCCACAAAATTAGTGACTTAGGCGTCCGAACCAGCACACCAGAATATATGGCCATAGCTAGAACGCGTGCTATACCTTAATCGCCTTATCTAAACCCCGTGCAGCATGAAGTTATGCCAGCACAATGACGATTGACAACCGCAGACTATCCTGGACGAATGACCAAGCGTCGAATTGACTCAGCCGATAATAAAAATACCCATTTCTACCCGCATATTCAGGGCCAACTGGATCTGCCAGCTATAGAAAAGAAGATCCTCGACTTTTGGGAGCGGGACAAAACCTTCGAAGCCTCAGTAGAAAAGAATCCTGCAGGAAGTAACGAATTTGTCTTTTACGACGGACCCCCGTTTGCAAACGGACTACCGCACTATGGCCACCTCCTTACCGGGTTCGTAAAGGACGCCATTCCGAGGTATCAGACCATGCGAGGCAGGAGGGTCGAACGTCGATTCGGATGGGACTGCCACGGGCTCCCGGCGGAGATGGCCTCCGAGAAGGAGCTTGGGGTTAGTGGACGTCAAGAGGTCGAAGCTTTAGGAATTGGAAAATTCAACGATCACTGTCGCTCCCTGGTATACAGAACGACCGACGAGTGGCACAGATACGTAACGAGGCAGGCCAGGTGGGTCGACTTCTACGACGACTACAAGACGATGGACATCACGTTCATGGAGTCCGTGATCTGGGCCTTTAAGGAGCTCTATAAAAAGGGCCTCGCCTACGAAGGCTACAGGGTCCTGCCGTACTGCTGGGAGTGCGAAACTCCGCTCTCTAACTTCGAAACGAGGCAGGATAACTCCTATCGCAGTAGGATCGACCCGGCGGTAACCGTCGAGTTCGAGCTGCTCGGTGACCCTAGCTGTCCGATAAAGGAGATCGCCGGGTCACCTAGGGTGCTCGCCTGGACCACAACTCCGTGGACTCTGCCCTCCAATCTCGCCCTGGCGGTAGGGGCTGAGATCGATTATCTCGCCATCGAATTAGCGTCGAAGACTTACATAATCGCCGAGTCCCGAAAGGAGCACTACCAGACGGAACTCGAAGGAGGTACCGAAGTCGCTCGCTTCAAAGGGGCCGATCTGGTTGGGCGGCGCTTCAAGCCGATCTTCGAATATTTCAAGGAGATTCCGGGTGCCTTTAGGGTAATTGCAACGGAGTTCGTGGCAATCGACGAAGGAACAGGCGCCGTTCAGATGGCACCAGGTTTCGGCGAAGAGGATCAAATTGCCTGCGAAGCGGCCGGAATTCCGCTGGTCTGCCCTGTCGACGACCGAGCACGCTACACCGCCGAGATGGGCGACATAGCGGGGATGCAGGTCTTTGAGGCTAATGCCTACTTGATAGAAAAGCTAAAGGAAAAGGGAGTTCTATTCAGACAAGAGTCATACGACCACTCCTATCCACACTGCTGGAGGACCGATACGCCGCTGATCTACAAAGCGGTAAGTTCATGGTTTATCAAAGTGACCGCCCTGAAGGA
>JAKCBW010000018.1 GCA_021842145.1 Actinomycetes bacterium | reverse complement strand
CAATCAGTGCCCTTTCGTTGGTGGGTTTGGTGGGTCTTGTCAACAACCATTCTACCAGCTCAGAGGGCACTATTTCTTTATATAGCGTCTAATTTAGACGTCGGTTTCGGTGTTTCGAGGCTTAGTTCCATTAGGACCCCGCCAATCATTGTGGGTCCGCATCAGTCGGAACTACTGGACGCGATCGGGTGGTCCTTCGATTTGATTTTTGGTTGACGAAGGATCAAAGTGCACATGTCTAAGTCGAGACTTACCTCACTGAAGCCGGCTTTCGCGGCGGTGGCCAAGGAGGCTTCATTTTTCTGTTCGACTTTCAAATAGAGGCCAAGCTTTGGAAAATCAATGCGTAGTTTCGTCGCCATGGCGATCAGGGCGTCGGTAGCGACACCAGTATTTCGCCGAGACGGCACTACCGCGTAGCCGATTTCCATTTCTCTACTTCTGGTACGTTTCCAATACCCAATCCCACCGATCACCTGTTTTAGACGACGATCAACGATCTGGAATTGGCTTTGACTGGGCCACCGGGAATCCACCTGACGCAGAAGGTAGCTGGCAATTTCGACATCTTGAACCTGAGGGTAGTCCGAAGCCCAAACTAGCGATCTTTTGCCGTCTGAAATCGCCTTAGCCTCAGCGAGGGTTAGGGGCCTCAGACAAAGTAGTTCAGTTACCTCAATCACGCCGAGTTACTTTGCAATGGAAAGGATGAAGCGGGGCAGCCGTTGCCTGTAAAGATAGTCTTTGGAGGTATATCATCAATTGCATATGAATCTAAAAGAGCTTACGTCCTCCTGCGCTGCATACCGAACCTATACAGATCGTGTGGTGACCGATGATGAGTTATACCGAATACTGGATGTGGCTCGTTTCGCACCCTCGGGTGGCAATAGACAGGGCTGGCGGGTGGTGGTTATCAAGGATCAAGCGATCAAGGAGAAAGTTCGTGATCTCTACGTAGTGTCGTGGCGCGAGTACATGGCGCACGTTGAAGCTGGCCTCGTTCCATTTGCTCCAATTTCGGACCGGAATTGGAGCGGTCCTGCGGTAGACCTTGAGGCCGCGAGGTCTAAGGAGCGGCCATTCGATTTTGCCGACCACCTGGACCGCGCGCCTGCACTACTTGCCGTCTTTGTGGAGCTTTCCAAGCTCGCTGTCTTGGACAATGGACTCGACCGACAGAGCATTGTCGGCGGCGCATCAGTGTATCCGTTCTGTTACAACATATTGCTAGCAGCGGTGGAGATCGGATTGGGCGGGGTTATGACTACCGCCTTGTGCAGGGAGGAGCCAGCGGTTATGTCCCTGCTAGGAGCGGATCCTGGTTTCGCGCTAGCGGCGTTGCTCGTTATAGGTGAACCGGTCAAAAGGGTAAGCAGACTGTCGCGAAGACCCGTGGACGATTTTTCTAGGGTGGATTCGTTCAATGGAGTGCCATTTGGAGCGGAGCTAGATTCCTAGAGTAGCCAGGAATACCCCATAAAAGATTATTAGAAAGACCCCTTCCAAGCGGCTCAGTCGTTTGCCGGTGAGGAGGAAAACCCAAAGAAGGCAGACCGAAACTGCCATCGCAGCAGTCGAAGCTAGTTCAAGATTTGGGGTCGCTAAAGGACGTATTGAAAGAGTCAACCCAGCGGCTAATGTGCAGGTCAGATAGGAGGCGCCCAGTACATTTCCTACCACCAATGCAGCGGCACCTTTTCTCGCTGCTTGTATAGCCGTGGCAATTTCTGGGAGTGAAGCGCCGAGTGCCAGGATGACGCCCCCTACGAAGCCCCCGGATATGCCCATCCGGCTAGCAAGTGCCAGCGCACCTTTGAGGAAAACTTCCGCAGCCCCAAGGGTTAGCACTAATGACACGAGTCCGGTCAAAACCACTTTGCCGCTAGCCGGACGTGCCTCACCCGTTTGAGGCCTGTTTTGGATCTCGACCGCTGGCTTTGCATGCTTCGCTGCGTGTGCCCTATGCTCCGCGGCGCCTTTAAGTACGAAGACCGTAAATGCAGCGAAGAGTACGATCAGCAGCAGCCCGAAGTATCGTTCACCGCCTAGCCCAACTACCAATAGAAGGACCAGTGCTCCAGCGACGGCTGCGGCGCCTTCCCTCTTTATGGTCGTGCTTGGAATAAGCGGAGTAGCTGCGAGGGCCGAAATAGCGGAGACTATGGTCACATTTATGGTGGTGGAACCGACGACCTGTGAAAGAGCAATGTCTGAATGTCCCGAGTAAGAAGCGAGCACCGACGTTGCGATTTCGGGAAGAGAGGAAGCGAAGCCGACGATTACTACCCCAGCGAGCAGGTCTGACAGGCCAATTTTACGTGAAATGACCCTTGAGGAAGTGACGAACTTTTCCGACGCGACAGCCAAGATTACAATCGATATCACCATCGCCCCAAGGTCATAGATCAACTATCTGACCCTTTGGATATTTGGCCATGCCAGCGTCTTGGGGTTATGACGATGATGACCCTTTCGTCGGCTATTCGTGGCGTCCGGTTATATCGCCGAGCAAAGAGTCCTTCGGCAAGACTACGTGTTTGACTACTTGAGTCTATGGTTGCCCATGCGGAGATGGACGTGTAGGACGATCCATTTGCAAACAGTAGTGACGCTACCCCGTGGGCTTTTATATTGCTAACTTTTCGTGACGTCGGCCTGGAAAGTATGTAGAACTCAGCAAAGTCATCGCTGTAGACGAAGTTAACAAGGATGCTATGAACGCCGTATTCGCTTGATATTACCGACAGGGTTGCATGGCGAGAATTGGCTATGAGGCTCTTGGACTCTTCGGAGAAGCTTTCTGGTTTCACTTATGCGATACTAGCCATGGCTTCACGGATGATCCACGCCACATCATAAGGGAGAATTTGCGTGTTTGGAAGGTCGGAGGAATTCTCGCTTAGACATTAGCAAGTCGAGCTGCCGGGAGAGAATCGGCCTGGTTGATTGTGGATCGATGACCTCATCGACAAAGCCCCTTTCAGCGGCAATCCACGGCGTAAGGTAGGTGGCTTCATATTCGCGTTGTAGGTTTAGCTGCTCGTCGGGAGACGCCCGACGATGGAGAATCTGAACGGCGCCGAGTGACCCCATTACTGCTATTTCGGCACTGGGCCAGGCCAGAGTGAGGTCATTTCCCATACCCTTTGAGTCCATTACGATATACGCTCCGCCGTAGGCCTTCCTGGTGATGAGGCAGATCCTTGGCGTGGTGCACGAGGCGTAGGCGAAAGCGAGTTCCGCTCCGTGCCTTATCATCCCCCTCCACTCGACGTCTTTACCGGGTAGGAAGCCCGGTGTGTCCACGATTGTTAGCAAGGGAATGTTGAAGGCGTCGCAGAACCTAACAAATCTTGCACCTTTTTGAGCAGAGGGAATATCCAGAGTTCCGGCCATGATCATCGGTTGGTTTGCAAGTACACCGATTACCCTGCCGTCGAGTCTCCCTAGTCCGGTTACCAGGTGAGGTGCCCAAAATTTTCGAAGTTCGTAGAAGTCGCCATGGTCGAGGATCTCCTTTATGATCGACCTGACGTCATAGGATCCGGTGGAGGAAGCCGGTATCACCTCTAGTAGATGGGGTGAGGTTCGTTCCACCTCGTCGCTTGGAGCGGATCTGTGGGGCAGCTCGTCGGTCGAGTCGGGAAGATAGTCAAGCATCGATTCGATGGCCAAGATTGCGTCCTGTGCCGTGTCGACCTGTTCGTAAATTACCCCATTCTTCACTGCGTGTATCGAAGCCCCTCCAAGCTCCCTCGATGAAACCGGTACCGCCGTGAAGCTTTCGACCATTGTCGGCCCAGATAGGTATGCAACCGAATCCGAAGTGGCTACTACGTAGTCTGCTAGACCTAAAAGAAGCGCAGGACCCGAAACCGCAGGTCCGACGAGGGCGGCGAGTATCGGTACAATCCCTGAGCAGTCGGAGACAGCTTTTGCCGCCTGCCCCCATCCCGCTAGTGCAGCAATCCCGTCGTCTATTGCGGCCCCCGACGTTGATAACACCATAACGAGTGGCTTTTTGATGCCATGAGCCCATCTTGCGGCGAGTGCGATCCTCTTTCCGTCTTCTTCTGTCAGTGCTCCACGTTTCGAGGTCGGTTTTGATTCGACCCAAACGACTTCACGGCCGTCGATCTTGCGGATAGAGAGGTCGGTTGAGCCGGGAACCCTACTTGAGAGGGCAACTAGTCTTCGAGCCTCTTGATCGGTCGATTGTCTTTGTCTCCTTAGCATCTGCTATCCACCTACGAGGGGTGAGAAGTGGTCATTAGGAGAGTGTCTTCGATCTGCCAAAGCGATTGCCGCCCGCCTGCCCGAAAATAAGGCACCATTGATTGATGGAGTATCGGTGTAGTCGCCGCAAATGAAAATTCCATCGGCTACCTCGGGGTTTCCGTTGGGAATGATCGTTACGCCAAATTGCCTAGGCAGTGCGTCAACTATTACTCCAGACGTCAATTCCTGCCACTGTGAGACCTCCGGTCCAAAAAGTGTGGCTAATTCGCGTAAAGTTTCCTCTACTAGCAACTGTGGCTGGTCGCCCCCCGTTGTCAGGGTTGAAACTGAAACAAGATGAACGTCTTTACCTTTGGAATCTTTAGGAAGGTAGCTTTGAGCTACGTCGCTTATCGTCGTGATGGTGAGGATGGGACCTAGATTTCGGCTGGGGGTGAATACTGCTGGGTGTTCGAGTGGCCGACGATCGCATACGAAGTAGAAGTAACCGACTGGCTTTGATAGCTGGCCAGTGAGACCCAACTTCAACAGGTCATTAGCGACGGATAGCGGTACAGCGAGGACAACCGCTGAAGCGGGAATCTCCGTACCGTCTTCTAACCTGACCGCACCTCTTGCTATTGACGAGGCGCGCTGAGAAAGCCTAACCTCTCCATTGATCTCTTTGGCGAGCAGGTTGGGGATCATTTGTATTCCTGCGAGGGGAACCGAGCTTGAACCCAGTAAGAGGCGCCCGAGGACAAACTTGGCCAGTGAAAGGGGGGTCATCAGTTCGTCCTCGATGAAGACTCCGCTTAGAAATGGTTCTACAACTGTTTTGATCAGAGGAGAGCTTGCTCCGATAGCTAACAGGAAGTCCTTGGTTGGTTCTTTTAAGACGAGGCGCCTTCTCGCCTTAGTAGATAGCTGCGAGATCGCCCTAAGGAAGCTTGTGATATCCGAAGTAGTTACCAGCTTCGACGCGAGTAGCTCCGCAAGCGCCCCGGGGTATTTGAGGGGATCGGAAATCAAGAACCTACTTCGTCCATCGGTACCGCCTTGGACGTAAAGTCCCCTGTAAAAGCGGGTCAACTCTAGCAAGGCCGGATCCAACAGCCGCCTTGGCTCAGGGTAGGACTCTTGAAAAGTCTGAAATCCGATGTCAATGGTAAAGCCATCGACCTTCTTACTCCCGACTCGCCCTCCGAGGCGATCGGTCGACTCAATTAAGAGATATTCGATATTGAGCTTATCTAGTTGATTTGCACACGCAAGCCCCGCCAGCCCGCCACCAACTATGACTACCGGTGCGTCTTTGTCTAGTTGTACGCTCAAACCCAACCCTTTTGATGTAAAGCTCCCAAAAGCGGGATTCTCCGTCAAGGCTAACGCAGTTTGCAGCTTGCCCCATAAGCTTCTATGCGATTAGCCGAGCTAAAAATCTCTTTGCCTAGGCTAACGCCATAAGGGGACTAGCGGTGTCTTTTTCAGGTTATCGATCGACGAAGACTGCTAAAAGGTGGATTGGCCTTTTCCTCATGGCGGGCACCGTCGGTTTGGCGATCTACTTCCTCCGATCGAAGGTTGTCGAGCTAAATGGGCTCGAGCACTATTTCGCTACCCTCGACCTTTCCTACGTGGGCCTTGCTGTATTTCTTGAACTACTGTCACTTGCCGCATACGCCGCAGTCTCCTACTACCTGATCCGTGGCATGCAGCGAAGACTTCCCTTCGTAAAGCTAGTGTTGGCTTCGTCTGCATCGACCGCACTGGGTAATTCGGTTCCTTTTGGTGCCGCCGCTTCGACGTATTACTTCTACCATCGACTGCGTAGGCTCTCGCTGGATCCGTCGCGGTCAGCGTTGGTCCTGGCGGGACTTAACATTCTAACGATCTTGGCACTCGTCGTCCTTGCCGTGGTTGGAGCGCTAGGCGATCAAGGTCAGGCTGAGGGCCTAGTGTCTCCTATCGATATGGCATTCTTAGCCCTGGTGGTTGGCTTACTACTTTTTATGGTATTCAAGGCTGAACTAGTTGTCTCCAGGTTTGCTTACTGGGTCAACTACTTGAAGTCGATTCGTAAAGGGCGAGCGGAAGCCGTCAGAGCCGCCGATGAGGCGAGGGCTAGAACCCAGTTGATCAAGATTGGCAGGGTGGAGACCGCTTTTGGGTTTGTAGCGGCTTTTTTGAATTGGTTATTTGACCTGGCGGTACTTTTCTTGATGCTACATAGCACTCATTCTCAGGTTTCATTACTGGGTGTCGTGTTGTCCTATTCGGTGGGTGCTTTAGCTGCAAACCTCCCTCTGACACCCGGGGGACTAGGTGTGGTGGAGGGTTCGATGGCTGTGGCGCTGGTCGCATTTGGAGGCCATGAGGTTCCCGCTATTGCAGCGGTGGTACTTTACCGACTCTTCAGTTACTGGTTACTGCTGCCACTGGGTGCCATTTCACACGGGGTGATCAAGTACTTTGAGGCGAGACAAGGCGAAAAGGAAGATGGGTTGGTGACCAGTAATGAGATCTGATCCCGCAAGGCGCTCATTATCTAGAGTTTGTACCGGTCTGGCCGTATCCGGCCTTGCTATCTCGGGGGCCATGCTCTCTGGTTGTGGGGGGTCAAATTCGCTTGCAGGGACTTCGGCGTCGAACTGCTTAGCGTCATTGTCTTCAGCGATTGCGACTCAACCTTCGGACTCTGAGTTTTTGGGGATGCGAGAGATATCCAAAGCCGCTGCACGGAAATTTGTGCACCTGAAGCGGTATGACTCATCGGCTCCGCTGTGCGTAGTTGGTTTCAGGTTAGAAAATGGCGCAAAGAAGGGAGAGTTACTAGAGGTATATTCACTCGATACCTCTAAAAGGGTGGGGACTATCTACTTATACAGGTCCAGTTTCAATTTAGCACATCCTTTTTAGGGTCGTCATTAGTTTGCGCCCCCAAGGACCACCTCCATAGTCTGGCAGTGGTCCTAGAGCGTTTGAAAATGACCAGGTATGTTATGGTTCAACCCGCTGGCGGTGCCCGATGATACTGGATTCTTTTTGGGGCACCAACCGGTGTGTTTAGAGGCTGGAAACCATCAGTCGGTCTGCCGCTTCGAGGTTCTATTTCTCGCTCGGTCGCTTTGGATCAGGGATGTCTTTCTTATCCTCACCGACAATGGAGTGACCTCTAGGCACTCATCTTCTGCTATGAATTCTAGGGCGGCTTCAAGTGTCAGCTTCTTCGGCGGCGAGAGTCTTACGAGTTCTTCGGATGTCGATGACCTGATGTTATTTAGTTTCTTTTCCTTGGTCGGATTGACATCCATGTCCTCGGTCCTCGAGTTTTCCCCGATGACCATTCCTTCGTAAACGTCTTCGCCGGGAGCGATAAAAAGCTGGCCCCTTTCCTGCAGGTTGATCAGCGCATATCCGGTGGATACGCCTATGCGATCGGCAACTAAAGACCCGGAAGCCCTAGCTTTGATATCGCCGGCATGCTCTGAATACCCATCGAAGGCATGGTGGATGATCGCAGTGCCTTTTGTTTGGGACAACACATCGCTACGGAGACCGAGTAGACCCCTCGAGGGGATTCTAAATATTGCCCGAGTCCAGCCTGAGCCGTTAGCGACGATAGAAACCAGGGTCGCCTTTCTGGGCGACACGCATTGGGTTAGCGACCCGAAATGCTCTTCTGGGATATCGACCTCAAGCCGCTCGTAAGGTTCACATAGTTTGTCATTAATGATCCTGGTTATAGCCTGCGGCTTCCCGACGGTAAGTTCGAAGCCTTCACGCCGCATGGTCTCTATCAGCACTGCTAATGCGAGCTCACCCCTGCCCTGTACCTCCCAGGTGTCGGTCCTGTCCGTAGTGAGGACTTTCAATGAAACATTTCCAATTAATTCTTGGTTGAGTCTGGAACCGATCAATCGCGCAGTGACCTTCGTGCCCTCTCGCCCGGCCATCGGCGAGGAGTTTACTGAAAATGTCATTGAAATAGCCGGTTCGTCCACAGTAATTGGGGGAAGTCTTATAGGATTTTCCGGATCAGAGATACTGTCGCCGATGGATACGTCTTCTAATCCAGCAAAGATTGCGATTTCTCCCGGCCCGACTTCGTCGACTGACTTCCGATCTAGATTGTCCGGCACAAAGAGCTCGACGATCCGGACCTTTTTCATTTCAGAATCCTTAGGGAACCAGGCAACCTGCTGTCCCTTTTTTAGCCTTCCGCTGCTTATCCGGGATATTGCCAGTCGACCGAGGTAGGGACTACCGTCGATGTTTGCTACCATCGCCGAAAGTGGCATGGACTCTTCGTAGCTGGGAGCCGGCACGTCCGCCCTGATTGCGTCGAAAAGCGGAGAGAGATCGGTGCCGTGCTGATTGGGATCCAGACTCGCCCAGCCATTACGCCCCGACGCATAGAGGGTGGGAAATTCGATCTGATGTTCGTCGGCTTCGAGGTCAAAGAATAGTTCCAGGACTTCGTCTAGAACTTCCTTCACTCTGGCATCTGGGCGATCAACTTTGTTGAGGACAGTGATTATCGGTAGCTTGAGGTCGAGGGCCTTCCTCAGGACAAAACGTGTCTGTGGCAGCGGTCCCTCCGCAGCATCAACTAGCAGGACTGCTCCGTCTACCATTAGCAGTCCCCGCTCTACCTCTCCTCCGAAGTCGGCGTGCCCGGGTGTATCAACTATGTTGACCCTCAAGCCATGCCAATTGATGGCGATATTTTTGGCGAGGATCGTTATGCCCTTCTCGCGTTCTAGATCGCCCGAATCTAACACCCGATCTTGGACCTCTTGGTTGTCCCTAAAGACCCCGGACTGCTTGAGCATTGAGTCCACTAGTGTTGTCTTGCCATGGTCTACATGGGCAATAATGGCGATGTTTCGCAGATCTTCCCTGACGGGCACTTTTCTCCTAATTGATATGGGCTCTTCGCGCAAATCTACTAGGAGTTCCTAGTTTGGAGTTGCGCTGCGCCGCCTAGTTTTCTGGCGTAACCTTCTTCGAGGTACGCTCAAATTCGCGTTCGACGTCATCCCATGTTATTAGGTCTGGATCAACCCCAAGCTCTTCATCTCGATTGGCCCGGAGTAGTATGCCAACTGCGGCCCCCCAAAAGACAAGCAGTGAGAAGATTTTCCCGACTGCACCTGCAAGTTGCTGGTCGGCAACTGCGGAGATACCAATAGCGGCAGCGGTTTTAGCATACATTGGGTAAAACGAGTGCCTGGAGAAAATCAACACGATAGCTGGGACATTGGGGAGCAGACTTTGGGTGAAAAGATAGGCGATGCGCCCGGCGGTGGTGAGCTGTCTAGTGCCCGGAAGGAGCTTAAGCGCCGGTATCCACATGATCGCAGCGGCGAGGCCAATCCAGAGGTGGACGAAATCGTGGAATAGCCAGGAGCTGGCTTCGGCTGAGACGATCGGCGGAAGCATCGTCAGAACCATTGTGAAGGAGAAGATGACCGTTGCTACGAAAGACCTAGTTACCTTGGAAAGGGTCCAATCAAGTAGGCGTGGCTTGGTCAGTCTTCCAAAGACCCACCGGGGGGTGCCCACTAACATTAATGGGACCGCAATTAGCGCGATATAGAGATGTTGCATAAGATGCGCAAGGATCGAATACTTGTCGGCGAGGTCTGCAAGAGGCCAGGAGTTAGCGAAGTACAATGTCAGTGCCCCTAAGGTGAAGTAGAACTTCTCCCTAGTTGAGCTTGCCGCCCAAAAAAGCCTATTTTTTTCGGCTAACCAGCCAGGCTCATCCTCATCGTCGTCATCATCAATGTAGAGTTCTGGTAAGTCATCGGGGTCGGTTGGATATCTATTGTCGATGGTGTCCTTGTAGGTCTCGCCGTCCACTTCAATCGCATGCGGCACCTCAAGCTCATTTTTGTGGACATTTGACGGATGAGCCGCAACGCGGGAGGCTGAATCAATCTCCTTGCCGTGATGTGCTAGCACTATGTAATAGAGGAGAAATGCAGCGAGGGTGATAACCAAATCCAACGGGTGCAGATTGTAGGGAAGCGAAAACTTAGCAGCTGGGTGTTTTGAAGCGACTAAAAATAGCAACCTCAACCCCCCTTTTTTCCAGAACTACTACCTATACATCGTATTTCAAAATTGTGACGAAAACCACAGTAGGGCCGTCATTTATAGATGTAATTTGTCCGAAACTGAACGAAACGTGCTCGGCAAAACTTAAAAATGCTCGTCACATTCCGAGCCTCTATGGTGTGTCATTTTTCTCTGTCCGTCGGTGGGCAGGCTCGCATTTATTTCAAATGAAGAGGGTTGGCTGCTGGAGAGCTCGTATAATTTAGGAGACGTTCGGGAAATGCCGCTAAGCGGGGTTTTTCTCTAAGGTGTCAAACGCAGTTTCGATGAGGCCAAGCTGGGTTTCTTTTAGAGAAGGTATGTTTCGGGACGCTATTTTTTACCCTTCCCAATTGCTTTCTGACGGAGAAATCTAAATTTGTCAAGACACTGTTTCTCTGGGTGGTTTCTCTGGGTGGTTTCTCTGGGTGCGGGAGGATAGCTGCCCAGCCTGGTCGCTTTGGGTAAGACATGGTGACTTGGGTTCGGTCCGGTCGATGTAATCTTTGCATGTGGCTGTGGTAGATCCAATGGTGAGACTAGTGAATTTGACTCAGATGCTGCTCGAAGCGTCCAGGCCACTCACATTAAGAGAAATTGACGAGCAGCTAGAAGGCATGTCTGGTACCCCGGAGACTAGGCGGAAGACTCTAGAGCGGGCAAAATCGGACCTTCGGGGACTGGGGTTTCCAATAGAGGTGGTCCAGCTACCATCGGGTGAAACCGGGTATACCATCAATCCGTCCGCAGTCGTATTGAATGTGACTCTGGATGACCAGGAGAGCATCGCCCTCGCCAGCGCTCTGGCTATGGTAAGGGTCGAGGGTAAGCCACCTTTGGACCTCGCCAGCAAACTTGGCTACATCATAAGTGGGAATACTTCCGCGTTTGTAGACCTGGCTCGGCCAGAGCTTCTCGGAGCGCTTTATGAGGCCGCCACTAGGGCAAAGGTGGTCAGCTTTCGCTATTCGGATACCCTGCGAAAGATTGAGATTCATCAGATATCGTCTAGATGGGGGAGATGGTATCTAACCGGGAGAGATGTATCCCTAGGCAGCATCAGAACCTTCCGGGTTGACCGCATTAATGGACCTATCGAGATCATCAAAGATTCGCACTACCAAAGGCCGACGAGACCGAGTAAGGGCCGAGTGCTCTCAGAGCAGGCCTGGTTCGTAGACGACGACAACCTGAAGTATGCCAAGATCAGGGTAGGCAAGACGGACGCGAAGATAATCAGATCTTCGGGACTGGCTAGCTCGGTGATCGCTGTTGGTGAGGGACTTTGGGAGTGTGAATTCGCCTATTCTGAGGAATCTGGGCTTAGAGCCTTCTTCTTTGAGCTAAGCAAGTTGCCTCAGATCATTTCCTCAGAAGAGCTTCGAGCAAACTTTTACAGCTGGATCGAAGCCACTCAAAAGCGCTACCTTGGCAGTCCAATTATAAATTGGGATGCAGGCGATATACCGTCTGAGGTTGATAAAAAGCCAAGGAGAAAAAAGAGGGCAAAGCTCCCAAATGGGATAAGTTTCGACAGCGCCAAGGATCGTTTTGCCCTCCTTACACGACTGCTCCCGCTCCTGCAAAGCCAGAGTGAGATGTCGATATCAGAACTCGCTGCATCCTTTGGGATTGGTAGGCCGCAGCTGGTTTCTCTGCTAGAGACGGCAGCTACCTGTGGACTTCCTCCTTATACCCCCGATGCGCTATTTGAGATATTTGTCGATGTTGACGAGGATAGGGTATATGTGAATGTCGATTCGAAACTTGCGCTTCCTCGGAAAATTGACTATGTCGATGTTTTAGTATTTCGTTTTTCTGCATCGGTAATAAGCGCGTATTTGAAGGGGGAGTCCGACGCACTCAACCGTGCACTTCTAAAACTGGAGGATGCACTTATTGGCGAAGTTGACGCTGGCGAACTTGTCTCGGTTGGAATCTCTTCGAGCCCTCAGCTGGAGGTGGTGCGGGAATCCATAGATAAAGGTTGCACCATTGAGTTCGAGTATTTCTCTCAGTCCTCAAAAGAGATAAAGCTGTGGGAGGCTGAGCCAGTGCAGGTCTTTGCTCGTGATGGACATTTCTACATAGCTGCCCGTGTCGTTGAGTCCGGAGAGATGAGGACTTTTCGGGCTTCGAGGTGCCTTTCAGTAAAAGAGGGAAGAGCTATTGATGCCTTAGCGGCGACCCCAGAGACCGAGATTTCTGGGCCACTTTCAGTTTCTGAGGACACCAAGTTTGTGCATTTGGAAGTGGACATTTCTGGGATGCGACAACTAGAACTCATAGCACCCAGTTACCTGAGGGTTTTGGGATTTCAAGAGGACCGCTGGCTGGTTTCCATACCCGTCGTTTCTAACAAATGGCTCAACACGACCCTTTTGAAGCTTGGCCCACACGCACTTCTGGTCGGAAATGATGATTTGAAAGAAGATTTTCTTTTATTGACCCGAGCGTTGTTATCGGAATCTTGAACCAACTAAATCCCCGAAGGGTTTCCCGCTATTTTCCCTGTTGAATCGAAGCTGGATCGAACCTTGGCCCTAGCCAGGATTTCTTGGTAAGGACGTACCGCACCATATTTGGAGCGAGCATTTCGTCAGCTTCTATCACGAATCCAAGCCGTTTTGGTATGTTTGCCGAGCGTGTGTTGTTGGGATCGACGGTGATCGAGACACTTTCCAGCTTGTATCTGTTGAAGGCTATAGCGACCATAGCGAGGGTGGCCTTGGTAACGTACCCCTTGCCCTCGAAGTCCGAGTGAATCCAGTACCCGATATCGGCACGCATCTTTTTGAAGTCGATGGGCTGGAATCCGATTGTGCCCATCAGTTTGCCATAAGTGCAAATTCCAACGACAAAGCCAGTTCCAGTTACCAGCTGCATCAGACAGTTGGTAACGTAATTGTCGGCATCTTCCACCGTTTGGAGCTGTTCGACCCAGGCCTGGTATTTCCCCAGATGGGGGCGGTCGGAGTCAACTAGGGAAAAGAGCTCAAAACTATCAAAGTGGGTTAAGAGCCTCAGCGTAGTTGATGTCGAAGCCTCCAATGTGAACTCAAACACTTTTGATACTGCGCTCCTGTGACGTGATCTGGTTATGGCCTCTTTGCTAGACTATCCGAAGGAGTGGTCTGACAGTATCCTCATGCGAAGCCCACCTCATTCTCGTCAGTTCCTGGATCGGGTATTTGTGACTCGGCCGGGATGCGTCCTTGGAAAAAATTCCCGATGGAGAGTTTGCAGGCTTTCTAAGCGTCAAGGGAGAATGATGAGGGCTATTTCAAAGGAGTCGGTTGCTTACTTCTCGGAAGAGGAACTTTCCGGGCGTTACGAACTAGGCGACGGGGTTGGGCGGATCCTGGGTTCAGACTCGATGGCCCTGATTTCCCTTGAAAAGGGTTATGCCCTCACCGCCGATGAGCTGGTTGATTCACTTTCGGGAGCCTCGGTCAACTCGCGGAGGACCAATGTTGGATACGAAGTCGTGTTGGCTTTGCCAAAGCGGCTTTCGATTGCGTGGGCGTTAGGGGATGACGACTTTGGACGGGAAATACTTCAACTGCACCAATTAGCTGTTGAAGCCACTTTCTCATACATCGAAGCAACTGAAATTTCTCCAAGCGGCAAACTAGAAGGGCTGGGATCCAAAGGTGGTTGTGCCGTAAGCTTCAATCACGCATTATCGAGGTCGCATGATCCCCATATCCACTCTCACCTGCTGATTTTGAACTCGGTTAGGCCCATGGACAGAGGGACAACGACGGCCCTCGACGCGAGGAGGTTATTTTGGAATGAGGGCTTCTTTCGAAGTATCTATCACCATTATCTGCTCCGACGTATTTCGGAACTTGACCAGGATTACCAAGGTGACTACCTTGGTCGTTGCGGTTATGGACCTCACCTCGATCAGCTAGCCGAGTTGTTCTCCTCACGCAAGAGGGAGATTGACCAAAAAGCCTCGAAGTACGGTGGATCTTCATCCGCTAAAAGATTGGCTGCTCTTTCTGATCGGCCACAAAAGTCGCCCATCGACCTTTTGACCCAGAAGATGCTATGGAAGCAAGCAGCCACCGAGTTCATCGGATCGAATTCGGCGGACGCTTTAGCGGATCGACCTCTGGCTAAGCCGAACATCGGCGTTTGGGGAGCACTCCACGCTGAAGTGAACTTCCAGCTCAAGAGGGATGGCGGGATCGATGTCGACGACGCGCTTAGCAGGGCTGCTTTCGTCCTGGACTTTGATCCATCTGACCCCTCTCTTTTTGGTCGAATGGCCAAGCATGCGGATCGACTGTCGAGTTTGGAGTATGCAAAGCGCATATTAGATAAAGACACTAAGGTGGCAACCCAATTTCTGACCTTGGCTAGACCGGATGGTCTAACGAACATGTATCGAATGGCTGGTGAAATTCGAGCTAGGTCTGAGGTGGCGGGCGATCTTATGGTTTATGGACCTCGCAATTCAAGTGTCAAGACTTGGAAGTCAGCCCTCAGCGCTTCGGTCCTGACCAGTGATGAATTTGACCTAGACCAGCGCAAGCAGGGCTATTTCGCTCTTCGGCGAGGCAGTGGTGAGGGTGGATCAGATAAAAAGGCGTCACTACTGCTGCTCTCACCGAAAAGGGTGGCGCCGTCTGAGGTTTGTGAATTGGTACAAGCCGGAAATTATGAGGCGGTAATTGGGCTTGGCACTAACCGATTTGACGATAACAACCCAAATAATCGCTTGGCTGAATTTGAAACGACTCCGATATTTTCGACCTCGGTTGATGGCTTCGGTAGGGTAGTGGTGGCGAGGGACAACGAAAGTGCGTTCGAGTTAGCTTTAGATCGAACCATGAGGGCTGCTTCGGAAGTCGAAGCTCACCAGAAATGCGTTGGCGAAACCGCAACTAAAGGGGTAAAGCTTCCAATGGTGGTATCCACTAAACATGAGGCGCGGGTGGCTGCCGAACGCTTAGAGCGGTTCTTCTCGGAGGATGGGGTTTCGGCTGAGCCTTCGCCTTGGAGAATGGTTGTTGTTCCAGCAAGTTTCAGCTCTAACGGCAAAGTTGCCATCGGTGAACTTTCAAGGAGCGACTCCTTGGAGCTCAGGGTTGACGGAGTCCATTCGACGCTTTCTAGCTCCAAAGAGTCTTATTTCAGATCGGCCCATGCTTTGTCCCTTGCGGAATGCGAAGAACTTGGCTGGCCGAGTTTTATGGTAGCGCTAAAGACCGATCGGGAAATGGCGCCATGCAATGAGGGATGCCCAATTGCGGAAACAAACGTTCTGTCGCTCTTGACGATCGATTTTTCGCTGGAGTCGAGGATCGAGTTCATGATAAGCGGTTGGAGGCCGGCCAACGGTGACGACTTGGTTGTTTTCGTAGCTGAGTCGGTTCCTCACGGTGGGCAGGCAGTTGATTCGGTCGAAGACGGCTACGCCAAGTTGGTGGGAGCTGCTAGAGATTTCGTGTCTGGGATGAGCACAAAGGACGATTTGAGAAGGGCCAGATCTCAATTCGAAGTAAGGGAGGCTATCGCTATCGCTGCCATTAAATCTCTTGGAGCCGACAGAACTCATTTCGAACACAAGTTGGCTGTTCAGAGGAGGGTTTTGGGACTGGGTCTGACGAGAGAATCTGAAGGTCTTTGCCTTTCACGTGAGAGGCGAGTCGAATTTGAAGTTGGAATCTGAGGTATTTGCTTATGCAATCACCGTATGGAATGTAAATAAAACCCATTCTTGACGAATGCCTTTAAATATCCGGAAAATTTGTGTACCCTATTTATCGGTGCAGGCTGTGTGCCAGGTCGAGTATTCGTAGCTTTCGGCATGAATATCTTTTGGAGGGTGGAGTGAAGGTTCCTTTAAACGTTGGTGACTTTTTGCGCCGTGGTGCGGAGGTCTATCCAGATCGCTTGGCACTTGTCGACGATCCAGAGGCGAAGGGTACTTTGGGCAGACTGACGTACCGCCAACTGAATTCCAAAGTCAAGAATATGGCTAGGGTCTTGGAAGATATGGGCGTGGCCGTGGGGGACAGGGTAGCCCTCATCAGCCCTAATTCAGGTAAGTTCCTCGTCTCTTACTATGGAGTTAGCGGATATGGGCGTATTCTCGTTCCAGTTAACTATCGGCTTAACTCCGAGGAAGTCGAATACATAGTCGAGCATTCCGGATCTCAAGTCGTTCTCGTCGACCCAGAGTTCCAACACCTCGTTGCGGGCGTAAACGTGAAGTCGGTAATTGTTCTCGACGGCATTGAGGATGCAGAGCTCTTCGCTGATCTGGGGGACAAGCCAGAACCTACACCATGGGAAGGCGACGAAGACTTTACATGTTCAATTAATTACACTTCGGGAACTACTGCTAGGCCCAAGGGTGTCCAGATGACTCACCGGAACGCCTGGCTAAATGCTGCTACATTCGGGTGGCACACGACGGTAACCGACCGCGACACTTTGCTGCACACACTTCCGATGTTCCACTGCAATGGATGGGGCATGCCCTACGCAGTTACAGGTATGGGTGGAACCCACGTGATTCAGCGCAAAATTGATGGTGAATCAATATTGTCTAACATCGAGAACGAAGGGGTAACCCTTGCTTGCGGTGCACCAGCGGTGTGGGCGGCGACACTCGACGCAGCGACCAAGAGGAGCGCTGCCAATAGGCCTATTCCCGGAAAGTCAACTATGAGGATAGTAATGGCGGGAGCGGCACCACCTTCAAAGACGATCGAAAGAGTTGAGACCGAGCTTGGATGGGAGTTCATTCAGATCTATGGCTTGACCGAGACGTCTCCGGTTCTCACGGTGAATAGAACCCGCTCTGAATGGGATGATTTGACCGCCGAGGAGCGATCCAAACTGCTGTCACGGGCTGGAACTCCAGGTATCGGGACGCAGATCGAAATAGATCCAACCGGGGAAGTGCTAGCCAAGTCAAACGTGGTTTTCCAGGGATATTGGAACAATCCCGACGCAACCGCTGAAGCGATGGCGGGAGGATTCTTCCACACCGGAGATGGCGGGACAAAAGAGGCTGGCTATTTGACCATCTCTGACCGGAAGAAAGACGTCATCATTACCGGTGGCGAAAATGTATCTTCGATTGAGGTAGAGGACGCACTGTTCCAACACCCGGCGGTTGCCGAGGTTGCGGTAATTGGAGTTCCGGACGACAAATGGGGTGAAGCGATTAAGGCCCTCGTCGTACCGAGGCCGGACGTAGAGGTTACCGAGCAAGAGTTGATCGAGTTTTGCCGCGGTCGAATCGCTCACTATAAGTGCCCACGCTCCGTTGAGTTTCGTGACTCCCTGGCCCGTACCGCAACTGGCAAGTTGCAGAAGTTTAAGCTTCGCTCCCCGTACTGGGAAGGCCGAACGAGAATGGTGAACTAGTACTTAAGTCGGATATTAGAGGTCGGTGATTAGCTTAAACTCTTCACCGGCCTCTTTTTTCTTCCAGCGAAGTGAGACTGCCTCTGCTTGGCGCGCTACGGTGTCGGCAAGTTGAGACATCGCAGCGTCTGATACCTCCCCAGTTATTCCCAGGGTGGTTTCGTATTGAGACCGATGCTGAAGGAGTGCCGTTACCTTGGAGTCGAGGTAGTCCCCGATGGACTCGAAGTGATCTGGTTCGTCAGCCTCCCACAGCAAAAGGGCCTTGGGACGGTGCCTTGGTAGATTATGTTCAGGGAAAAATAGCGGATCACGTGCCGCAATTATCGAGTCGCAGGTAATCCACCCGGCGTTTCGGTGGTCAGGGTGTAGTCGGTACCGTTTGAACGGGTCGTGGCCGAGGATTGCCTCGGGCTTTATTTGTCTAATTAGGTACGCAACTTCAGATCGTTCCTTGGGTGTTGACTCCAATTCGCCGTCGATTCTCCCGAGGAAATGGACTTCGGAAGAGGGCGAGATGGTCCTAGCAGCTTCGATTGCTTCAAGCCTCCGCGTGTCGGCTAATTCGCCCGCGTCCCGATGCTCGTCCCAAGTCCCCTTTGAACCATCAGTGAGAATTAGGTAGTGGATTTTGCAGTCATCTCGGGACCACTTAGCAAGCGTCCCGCCGCAGCCAAATTCTATGTCATCGGGATGGGCTCCAATTGCCAGGGCGATAGCTGGCGCCGGCATGTCAGCGGTGGTGGGTTGGTCTTGCACCTTTAGATAGGTTGCTAGGTTGGTCAAGTTCGGGTTCTCCTTTTATTTGCCGCAGTGCGGACTAGCTGGTCCATCAACTTGAGGTAGTCGAAGCCACGCGACTGTGCCAAGTCCAGATCCTCGCGGTCGTCCAAGTCCAATGCCAGTAGCGGATCCTTCACCACCATTGGCGCCAGCGAGCGGCTAAAGGCCTCCTGGAGATGGGCAGAGTACGAATTTTCTCCGAAGTGGAATCTGAATCGGCCCGTTTCAAGGGGCGAAACCGGCAACGCTATTGCGTTAGTTCCAAGCAAGTGTCTATCTGGTGCGATAACAATTTGGTTGTTCAGCGCAAGAAAAGACAGGTCTTTCGTGAAGGGAAGGTCTGAATGCGCCACGACGACGTGGGTAAAGTTTTCTAGTTGAAGTCTAAGTAGCGATACTTCCAGGGATTCATTGAGAGACAAGCCGGGATTGAAGAGGGTTCGATAACCGAGATCGGTTGCCCACTTTCTTATCGACAGGGATTCACAAATGACGTAGGGTACAAGCTTGGGGGACGAATCTAAAACCGCAATAGCGAGGGCTTGAGAGAGCTTTGATCTAGTTTTCTGGTCAAAAGTATCGGCTAAACGTGTTTTGGCACTGTTAAAAGGCTTTAATGGTACCGCTAGGGCGGCCCTAAAGGGATAGCTTTTAGTGTCTGCTCCTATTGGAATCATCAAGTCGAGACTAAATGAGATCTGGGAGCGGGGATACCATTAGTTGGTGGGTTCGGTTGGTTTGGGGCGTACGGTCTAGTGAGCAACGAAGATAATCGGTTTGGTGATGAACCGGAATCCATGGGGGATATCTCTGCGGGATTACTCGGGCTGTTTAGGAAGAATGGCGTCTCCCAGGAGACTCTGAGGAAAGCCATCGAATCCGACTCTCTCCACGTGCTCGCCGTAGACCTGCTTCTTGGTCCGCCCGGAGAGCTGCTCAGTGTCGCTCAAGTCGCCGAAATATCCGGGATAGATAAAGGGGTACTTGTCCGCCTGTGGAGGGCTCTTGGTTTTACCGATCCAGTGGACCAACAGCCCAGCTTTCATGAGATAGATGTAGAGGCATCAACGGCTTTTGGTGGACTTTTGGGTTCGAATCCAGCAGACGTAGAGGTGGCAATCCAGTTGGCAAGGGTGATTGGCTCTGCCCTTGCTCGGGTGGCGGAGGCGGAGATACTGTCGTCGATCGGACTTAGAGAGATTAATCGACCCGAGCGCCGGCTAAGTAACCTCGAGGTAGCCGAGAGGTTTTCAAACTACGTCTCCCAAACGGTTCCCACCGTCCCCAAACTCCTGTCTTATGTGTGGCTTCGGCACTTACATGGAGCGAGTAAGCGGCTTTTGATGCTTAGGCAGCAAGGTGAAGGAGTAGAACTCGCACAATTTGAATTGACCGTTGGATTCCTCGACCTGGTGGGCTTTACGGTTTTGTCCCAGCAGTTGGAGACCGAGGAGCTGGCCAGTCTAGTTAATCACTTCGATGAGGTTTCGCACGATACGGTAACCGGCCTGGGCGGAAGGGTGGTCAAGATGATTGGCGATGAGGTTATGTTTGTAAGTGAGGACCCTGAGGCGGCGGTAGAAATCGCCATGACTTTACAGGAGATCTATTCGCAAGATCGAGAGATTTCCGAAGTAAGGGCGGGCTTGGCGCACGGGATGGTGCTCGCCAAGGATGGAGACTACTACGGTCCAGTGGTAAACCTTGCCAGCCGTATTGTGAACATAGCGACGCCAGGGAGCATACTGGTGTCCGATGAGGTCAACAAGAAGATAGCTGAAAAGGTATCGATTGATTCAAAGGCCCTCCAGCCTAGATTTCTCAAAGACCTTGGTTACGTTCAGCTTTTCCGATTGAAGCGGTCACCCTCCGGCTAGGTGTGCGTCAGGGACTGGGCTTAATTGCTGCAAGTTTCGCTGTTCGGGTGATCAAAGGCGTCCGCACATTAGGGCCGGGTAGGGTAGCTGAATGCCGGGTTTCACTCCTCGGTCTCCGAGCGTTTCGCATCTGGGTTACGCAATGAATTACTGAGCGTCGGTGAGCGTATCTACTCCAACTCACATCTACTGGAAGGTAGGCGTGAGCAGGATAAGTTTTACTGTGCAAACGGGGATGTTCTCCAGGCTGACTTCAACGCTGCTTTGAACCTGCTACATAGATACTCCGATCATGAGATCACTCTCTATACCCCCTACAGGGAAGTTCGGTGTATCTTGCTAGCACGTTCTCCGGCGCAACTGAGCGTCAAGGGGCATGAGTTGCAAGAGACCAAAATCT
>JAKCBW010000137.1 GCA_021842145.1 Actinomycetes bacterium | reverse complement strand
ATACACACTCTTTTTGTTGAACCGCACTGAAACGATATCGGATCTTTTGGCTCCAAAGAGTTCCAACTACAGCTAACTCCAACCCAGAGTCTCCAGAGTCTCCAGAGTCTCCAGAGTCGCTAAGTCGCTAAGTCGCTAAGTCGCTAAGTCGCTAAGTCGCTAAGTCGCTAAGTAAAGGTAATCCGGCTGAGTAATAGTTGCTCCTTCCAGCGAGGCAGGGCTCGATCAAGGACCATCCATTTAAGCGCTTCCAACAATTCACCCATTTGTCAGAACACGCTCGTGCTAACCAAATAGCGTGGTTGATGGAGACTTCTGGCCATGGCCTTCGATAGCTGCACCTTCGTCGGCTACCCTAAAAAAGATGACCACTGATCAGCGAGAAGAGCTTCAACCAAAAATGTGGGTCGCAAATGGCTAGCATTTAATCAAAACCGCCAATTTGAGAAAAGGATGCTTAATGAAGAAAACGAAACTAGGAAGCCAGGGATTAGAAGTTTCGAGAATCGGGCTCGGTTGCATGGGAATGTCTGATTTCTATGGCTCCAGCGAGGAGAAGGATTCGATCCGTACAATCCATCAGGCAATAGAAAATGGGGTAGTTTTTTTAGACACTGCCGACATGTACGGTCCCTTTGAAAACGAAAAACTAGTTGGCCGAGCAATAGCCGGACGTCGCGACGGCGTGATTCTGGCAACCAAATTTGGAAATGTAAGGGACGAATCGGGCGCCTTCTTAGGCATTCGAGGGGATGCAGCCTACGTGAAAAAAAGCTGTGATGCCTCTTTACAAAGACTCGGCGTCGACCACATCGACCTGTACTACCAGCACAGGGTCGATAGATCCACACCAATTGAAGAGACCGTATCGGCTATGGCAGATCTCGTAAAGGCCGGGAAGGTTCGTTACCTAGGACTCTCAGAAGCGAGTCCTGGGACAATTAGACGTGCCCAGGAAATACATCCGATATCCGCCCTTCAAACGGAATATTCGCTTTGGACCCGTGATCCCGAAAACGAAATCCTGGCGACGGTTCGAGAACTCGGAATCGGCTTCGTTGCCTACAGCCCACTAGGCAGAGGGATACTTTCGGGCCAAATTAAGTCCCTGGAGGACTTAGACGAAAACGATACGAGAAGGCGACATCCCCGTTTTACCGGTGAGAACTTCGCAAAAAACCTAGAACTTGTCGACAAGGTCAATGAGTTTGCCAAAGCTCGGGGAGCCACACCGGCGCAGGTTGCCCTTGCCTGGTTGCTGGCGCAAGGTGAAGACATTGTTCCTATTCCGGGCACACGGAGCACTAAGCGGCTGCTTGAGAATATTGGAGCTGCAGAGGTAAGACTAACGGCAGAGGACTTAGCCGAGCTTGAGGCTGTATTTCCTCTAGGCGCTACCGCCGGCGATAGGTACCCAGACATGTCAACCGTGAACGGTTAACCGAGCCGATGCCCCGGGCGGCCAATTAGGCACGAAAAAGTGCAGCTGGCCACCTGGGGCGAACCCAAACACCAGCTAACTTACCTTTTCAGAGGCTTAGATGAAGATAGGAACCGACGCCGCCCGTTGTTAATAAAAACCAACGCTGGCCCAAAAACGCATTCCAACCAGAAACTTTCGGATCGCTTGGAGCTATTTAACCGGCGGAATCGGCCTATCTTGACTAGACGACTCGGAGGTTGTGTGCCTCTTCGCCTTTTCTACCGGGAACTACGTCGAACTCGACCCTCTGGCCAACTTCGAGCGTCTTGTAGCCGTCCGACTGGATATTCGAGTAGTGAATGAACACATCGTCACCCTGCTCGCGACTTATGAAACCAAAGCCCTTCTCAGTATTGAAGAACTTGACAATGCCTGTAGCCAACTAAATATTCTCTTCTTCTTAAGGAGCTCACCCATACGGCTCGCTCGTCTACTATCAACCTGAACCCGATAAGTCCCCACTCGAAAGTGAGACTTATCCAAATTCAAAGCCTCAAGCAACTATAGCCTATGCAGCCCTGCGGAATAAAGTGCCCAAATTCACCTCCATTAGCCGAATTCCTTTCTCTCGTGGAAAATTGGTTTCTGACTGAGGCCTTTCAAGTCGCTTAAACCCTTTCTTTCACTCGAATAGGTGCAGCTAGCTGACCTAGAAGTCATCGAAGTACTCGATCGAGTTCATCTAGAGGCAACAAATTTAATGTTCCCTTTCCACTATGGTGTCCACGCATAATTCGACGTCACCGTTGTCCTAATGTATTATCAATACCTCACTATGTGTATAGCTCACGAGTATGCTGTTGGTTATAAGACCTTCGGAGTATCTAAAGGGTGAATCGGGGATCCATCATGAAGTTAGGCCAGGATGAATTTGACGCTGACATTGGTATTACCCAAGGAGACGTAGCAGACGAGTGTTCTCACCTCGCCGATTCACTTCTTTTCTTGGCAAGGACAATACGCAAATCTATTTCTGAGCAACTGTCGGAGGTCGGAGTAACCTATGGCCAAGCGAGGATGCTACGGGCGGTAAGTGAGTGTGAAACTCCGCCGCGCATGACTGAAGTGGCTTCCCTTTTGGAGGTCGTACCCCGCTCTGCTACATCGATGGTAGATGCCCTCGAAGATGCCGGCCTAATTTCGAGGATTCCAGATCGATCAGATCGACGCTCAACCTTTGTACAACTTACCCAGAGTGGCCGCGATCTGCTGGTACACCTAGACGCGGCCCGAAATCGCTCCTCGGTCAGTCTTTTCGAACCGCTGGGCGAAGCTAGAAGGAGGGCCCTGATGGAACTACTAGACGAGGCTAAAACGCACAGCTGGAACCTTCCAAAAGGGTCGGCCGACACTGGAACATTACCCCAAAAAGAGGGCGAAAGATGAATGCAATGAGGGGCGGAGGAGGCGGAATGGCCGCCAACTGGGGGCTGATGAGGTCCTTTCGTCGAGATCACTCGGTTACATCGCAGAAGTTGCCTAAGGGTTTGGTAAAGAGGATCGTTCAGTTTGCTCGACCATACCGTTGGAGGCTTGCCGTTTTCCTGACGCTCATAATTATCGACGCAATCATCACGGCGTCTACACCGCTGATCTACAGAGCCATCATCGATAACGGCATTATCAAGAAGAATGTCAGGTTGATCATCTTTTTAGCACTCATAGTTGGGGTACTCGCCCTTTTTGACGTCGTTATTTCCCTATGGCAAAGGTGGATCTCGGCGAGGGTAGGCGAGGGCCTGATCTATGACATGCGTACCAAGGTTTTCGCTCATTTCCAGGAAATGCCGATCGCTTTTTTTCAGCGAACCCAAACAGGGGCATTGGTAAGCCGACTGAACAATGACGTTCTCGACGCCCAGCAGGCCTTTACGGACACCTTTTCCTCGGTGGTCTCAAACATCATCAGCGTGGTAATCATGTTGATTGCGATGCTCTTTCTTTCCTGGGAGATAACACTCGTTGCCCTGGTCCTACTTCCCGTATTTGTAATCCCCGCAAGATGGGTTGGTAGGCGTCTACAGGGGATTACTCGTGAGAGCTACAACCTCAACGCCAAGATGATCAACACGATGACCGAAAGGTTCAATGTTTCTGGAGCCATGCTGGTCAAATTATTCGGGCGGTCCGAGGACGAAGTAGCCGCTTTTGAGCAAAAGGCCGGCAGGGTCAGGGATATTGGGGTAACTCAAGCGATGTATACCCGAATATTCATGGCTTCTTTGATGCTCGTTGCCTCGATAGCCACTGCGATAGTCTACGGATGGGGAGGAACCTTAGCAGCAAGAGGAGTATTAGCGGTAGGGACGGTGGTCGCACTCACTCAATATCTGACACGACTCTATGGTCCTCTGACTGCCCTTTCTAATGTCCAGGTCGACATAATGACCGCTTTAGTTTCATTCGATCGAATATTCGAAGTACTTGACTTAGAGCCGATGATAAAGGACTCACCCGGGGCCCAAGACATACCTCGAGGCCAGGCAACCATCGAATTCGACCACGTCGGCTTCAGTTACCCCAAACCTGAAGAAGTTTCCCTTGCCTCATTGGAGTCGGTTGCAGTCCTCGACCAGACTCCAAGTTCCCAGGTGCTTTACGATATAACTTTCGCCGCTGAACCGGGCCAGCTTGTAGCCTTAGTGGGTCATTCCGGAGCCGGGAAAACAACCATTAGTCACCTTGTTTCTCGGCTGTATGACGTGACCCAAGGGTCCATCAAGATCGCTGGAGTGGACGTCAGAAAGGCCACTCAGAGGTCCCTGCACAATTGCGTGGGCGTAGTCACTCAGGACGTCCACCTCTTCCACGAGACCATCCGGTCGAATCTACTATTTGCGAAACCCGAAGCCACCGAAGAGACCCTCATCGAAGCCCTACGTGCAGCGCAAATTCTACCGCT
>JAKCBW010000136.1 GCA_021842145.1 Actinomycetes bacterium | reverse complement strand
CAGACAAATGCATCGGGCATCACTTTCCCCATTGCCACCCCGATGAATGCCGCCGAGATCGGAGCAACGCCGGTGAAGAGGCCCGCTCGGGCGGCACCTAGTTCGTTAACGGTGAAGTACCAGAGTAAAAATGCAGCGGCCGTCACCATAAATGCCAGATAGAGCAGGGCGAGCCAATCCGACTCGGAGAATCGGGCGACAGATGTCGGTCCCTCGGTAAGCAGACTTATCAGGGCGAGTTCGATCACCGCTATCCATACTGCATGAAATGAAACACCAAGTGCGCCATGCTTGAGTAAAACTGGAATAGCAAGTAGGGTGAATGCCGCCTCGCAGAGCAGCGCCAACACCGCCCACAAAATGCCGTCGATACCCGTTCGGCCGGCTCCTTCAACAACCACCGCGCCGACGGTAACTACCAAAGCCGCCAAGATAACCCGGGCGCTTGGTACTCGGCCCTCAAGCAATGGGCCAACCACACCGAGTACGACCGGCACGCAGGATACCGCAACTGCGATTTCAGCCGGGCCGGTCCTTGAAACACCGCGCACTACGGCGAGGTTGAAAAGTACGAGCCCGGTAGTTGCAATTCCGGTCAACCAAAACCACTCTCGCCCTCGAGGTCTAACAATCGATAGTCCGGTCAGCTTTGCAATGACTGAAAATAACAGGACTGAAATTGCGTATCGCACCGCCTGGACGGCAAATAAGGGGGCTTGCACTAAGGTACCCGAGACGGCGACGCTGCTACCGACTAGCACCATAGCGAGAGTTCCGGAAACGATCCCCCACCTAAGCGGCAGGGAGGGCTTCGATTTTGACAACTCCATCCTCGCAGGCTAGATCAACATCGTTAATTTTGCGAACCCCAAGGAGTCGAGCAGATATGACCAATCAGAACCGTCGACGTCCCTACTGGCCAAATAGCCGCTACTTCGCTTCTGTGGCGATCTCTTCGGGCCCTTGTCTACCGACGATCCAAATGTAAAATCTATCTTTAGACCCTTCGGACCTCCTCTGAAGTGCCTCGGCTTCGAGCCGCTTGATCTGAGATCCAAGGTTCTTCGCCCTCATCTGCAAGCTGGCCACTCCCCCGGACTCCCTGATCTTTGAAGCGGTCTCCGAAGCGACCCTTAGCTGGTCTATCGGGTCGTATATTACCGTGGTCTTAGATACTTCCGAGGACCTCGCAGCCTTCATCTCATCTAATAGCCCCATGATCCGCTCAAATCCAAGGGAAATCCCACAAGCCGGCGATGCTACCTGATACCGCTCCAACATGTCGTCATATCGGCCACCACCGGCTATCGAAGTTCCCCAATTGGGGTGAGAAATCTCAAACACGCTCGAGGTGTAGTAGGACATCCCACGAATCACCAATGGGTCTATCAGGACGTCGGACGAGCCTTCGACACTCTGAGATAGGGCCTCTTTTACCCATAGCAGTCGTTCCAGATGTTCGGTCGGTACCGATAGCTCGGCCAATGCCGCCAGTGAATCGGTCTCGGTGGCAAATTTTGTCAACACGGATAAAAATTCGCCGGCGGCGACACGATCGAATCCCCTCGTAACGAGTTCCTCAAGAACAGCTTGGGAATCCACTTTGTCGAGCTTGTCTAGGGATATGAAGAGTTGTTTGTGCGTAGGAGCGCTAAATCCAAACTTTTCCGCTAGATCCTCGAGAATCCTCCGGTCATTGATTCTCGTCTCGAATCCCTCCAAGCCAATCTTATGCAGCGCAGAGGTCGCAGCAGAGAGGAGGTCGACTTCGGCCTGGGGACCCTCGTCCCCTAAAACGTCTATATCCACCTGAAGAAACTGGCGATAGCGTCCCTTCTGCGGACGCTCAGCTCGAAAGACATTACCTATTTGACAGCTCTTAAAGGGTCGGGGAAGCCGGTGATGATTGGCGGCGTAAAACCGGCCTAGCGGTACGGTCAGGTCAAATCGGAGTCCACTCTCAGCTAAGAGGTCCTCCAGCGCCCCGCCTTCGACGGCTTCTTGGAGCTTTTCTCCCCTCTTCAGGATCTTGAAGATGAGCTTTTCATTTTCTCCACCTCCGCCGGATCCAAGGAGTGGCAGGGATTCGACGATCGGCGTCTCGATCTCTTCGAAACCATAACTCCGATAAACTGACCTGATTGAGGAGAGGGCTAGGTTTCTCTTAGCGACTTCTTCAGGGAGAATGTCCCTCATGCCCCGAGTGGGGTTTACCGATACCTTCGACAACCGTTCTCCTTCAGAAAAAGCCCGCTACAGGGTTGCTCCACCTTGAGTTTGGTGCTCTGCCGCACACATAAGAGCTTAGGGCACCGGTGGTATACTAGGTTTTGAAAGGGTGGTGAGAAGGTTGTTTTACGACGAAGGATCGAGCAACTCTAATGAAGAGGAGCCCTTGATTCCAGACCAACTCCCCGATATTGACGGGAGCAGCGCCCCAAAGTCAGATTCGAGCACCTCAAGTGGTATGGCAAAGTCAGGCTATGTTTCGGGGAGTTCTGATCGCCCGGAACAGAAGGACTTCGAGCCTTGGCTAGGTTCTTCAGCTCGCGGCAACACTCCATTCGGACAGGGCGAACCGTCTGGATTCGATCCAACTTGGGATATTCCTCGCTTTGGTGAAGATCGACGCACAAGGGGTTTCAGTCCATTTCAGAATGCAAACTATCGTCAGCAGGTAGGGGTTAACTCACGGCCCGGGATGGAACTTTCTGACGGATTCCACGCCTATGCCGGTTTTTGGCGGAGATTCTTGGCCTTGATGATCGACGGCATAATGCTCACCATCGTCTTCGAATTGACCTTGAGTATCAACAACTCAAAAACGACGGGGTCCTCTCTAGTCTCCTTTCTAATTAACTTGGTTTACTTCACTCTTCTTTTGGGTGGGCCGTCGGGCCAGAGCGTCGGATGCAAACTCACCAAGATCAGGCTGCTAGCGGTTGATGGAAGCGTTGCAGGGTATAAAAAGGCACTTTTGAGGCAGCTCTACTCGATCATTTCAGGTCTAACCTTCCTCCTCGGCTACCTAATGATGCTCTTCACTCCTAGGCGTCAGACTCTTCACGACCTGATGGCCGGGACTGTAGTCGTCGATGTACGCGCAATGAGTATTGAGCGATAATGAGTATTGAGCGATAAATCGACCGACTAACCCAACCGCCTTTGCTTGCGCCAAAGCCCAATCGAATGCCTTTTCGCAAAGGAGCTTTTCCCAGTAGTCCGCTGCTGAACCCGTGCCGTGGAATGGGGCAATCGCCTTACCATCAGCGGATTTCCTAACGGGAACTTAGTTTGCTTCGAATCAAATTCTTCAACCTGCAGGTCCAGTTGCCGATAGGTTTAGTGAAGCGTGGTAAAACATATGGGCGAACAGGTCTGTAAGCCCGTGCAAGAGGGGAGAATCCAACCAAGACAATGGGCTCAAATCCGCTTTCCTCCTCAGATATTTCTCCACTTGTTACCTGGAGAATCGGCAACAATACGAGATCGTCATTTGAACTACTCACAGGAAGTCACGCTCGATGATCAATTCGAGGAGGCCATCGAGCGGGGAACCCGAGGGTAACTCATCTCAACTTAGCCAAAATCAGCGGATTGCTGAGAAGTTCGTAGCTCTCTATTTCTCGTCCGAGATATCTGGCGAGGCGTGCCACTGGATCTCCTGCTATCTAAGTGAACAAGAGATAGAAAACATCAAAGAGCAGATGAAGGGGTTACTGAGCCTACTTTTCGCTCCCGAGCTTGACGAACGGGCGGTGACTTCGAGGACCAATGCAATGGCTCGTGCTCATGTCATGACCGGAATCCCCTTTGGCTGGATGGTAGAACTCATCCCGCTAGTGGTCGAGACATACCGAGGGGAGATGGAGGGGAAATTTGAGGAACATGAATTGGCCCTCCAGTGCGCAAATTTGGAGGTCTTGCTCAACCGACAGATGAAGTTCGTACTGGACTTTGAGAGTCAGCGCGAAAAATCTCACGTCGCATTCCTGGCAGAACTTAGCCAGATAACCAATAAGTCTTCTACCCCCTCCGACCTAATTCAGCAGGTGCTTAGGGCCATGTGTGGTCTCGACGGAATTACCGGGGCTTACTTTGGTCGCTTCGACAGCGATGACGAGTTTAAATACGAATATATCGAAGGCGAATCGTTCGAACTGCTGCGGGAATTCTCCGACAACGGGCAGCTTGCACCGGTATCAAAGCTCTCGGGATCGGTTACCGGGCTCGGCCCGGCCGGAAGGGCGTGGAGGTCCGACGAAGTCCAGTATTCACCTTCGATCAAGACGGACCCTTCCATGGCTCCCTGGGCCGAGGCTTGCAACTCATTTGGGGTCAGGAGTCTCGCACAGCTTCCCATCACTGATGTCCAAGGAGACCCCCT
>JAKCBW010000135.1:2474-4394 GCA_021842145.1 Actinomycetes bacterium | reverse complement strand
TCAGAGGTATTGGGTGGAGGAAGTTAAGTGGAGGAAGTTAAATGAAGGAATTCGAATGAAGGAAGTCGAATGAAGGACAGAGGTACTAGCGCTCGAAGTGGGAAAAGGACTGCGGAGGGTTAGCTTCCTAAGCGCAGTAGAACGGCAATTCGTCTGGCCTGGCGGCCCAGTAGAGGTTAGATTTGCCATTGGGTGAGTGTAGCTGGTGGGCCTAGGCCCTATCCATTTGCTGCACGAGATAGCCGCAAGGGGAGGAGCACGAGGTGGCACTTGAGGATGGATTATCGAATGAGCGTCGATTATTTCAGGAAGCGCTACAGGGGTGCCTCGAGCTGGTTGGCCAAATAGATGACACCAAATGGGAAGAGCCAGCGCTTGGAGATTGGGACCTGCGATCACTTCTCGGGCATACCGGTCGAGCCATGTCGACGGTGGAGGCCTACCTATTGCAACCCGACTCCGGTATTCTTCCCTTGCTAGCGAGTCCCAGTGATTACTTTCGAGCTGCGAAAGCAGGTCTTTCCGATCCACGAGCGGTGTTAGATCGAGGCAAGGCCGCCGGCTTGGCTCTAGGGATTGATCCGAAAGGGGCAATTATCGAGTTGGCCGACAGGGGAAGGGCTGCAATGCTTGGCGCAGCTAACGAGGCTTTTGTAACGACCCCCGTGGGAAAGATGCGACTTGATGACTACCTTCCTACCCGGACCTTCGAACTAGCGGTACACTCGGTCGACATAGCGACTGTGCTCAATCTTGAGATTCCAGAAGTTCTATGGCGACCTATCTACGCTTCGCTGGATTTGGCTATTCACCTGCTGGATGGGATTGATAATGCCGTACTGGTTTTGTCGGCGATAACCGGAAGAAGGGGGATTGAGAAGGGGTTTAGCATCCTTTGACCTTCTAGAAACCGATAGCTGTTTAAAAAAGGCGAACTCCTGATCGGACATTTAGTAATGTATCAACGCCTTCGGTGGAGTTTCTTTCAATAAAGCCACTCCATATTGCTATTCCCTGTGGTGCGCTAGTTAGTTGTCTGGACAAAGTATTCCATAATTTGGCAAAGCAGGGCGCAGCGCAGGAAGAGTGGCTCCCCAAGAGGGCAATAACTATGATGTCTGTGAGTCGAGGTGAGGGGAAGAATTGGGCATCGCTGACATTTCTTATACCGACATTGATCAAATGCTCGCCACTTACCCACTTGTGGTTTTAGAGTTCTGGGCGCGTTGGAGCGGATCGACGCGCGCTTTTGAAGTTACTTATGAGGAAGCTGCTAGGCAGAATTCGGATATTGTTTTTCTGCGGGCGGACATTGGTCAGGAGCCCGAACTCGCTGCCCGCTTTGAGATCGATTCGGTTCCGGTTTTGATTGGGTTCTACAACGGTTTTACTGTCCTGAATCGACCTGGGGCTCCAAGCCCGATCCAGCTGGATAAGTTTTTGGATAAGCTACGCAATTCAGACCCCGATGAACTCCTGCGAAGGGAATTCGGTCTCGGAGATGGTGGTGGAATAAAGGGAGTCCGGCGCCTCTTCAAGGGCCGAAGGAAGTAATCCAGAACTAAGCACCGCTTTGGCACATCCCTGACAGTGACCGGGCTTGCCCCGAAGCTGGTGTTTCCTGTTTGGACAGTTGGCTACGACCAGAAGCTGGCGATCCGTGAGGCAGTCTTTTGACCCTGGGCAAATCCGGCTAGCGCTGCGGGCCCCCTAAGCTTTGGATCCAGTGGATTGTCAGCAGCGATCGAGTTAGTTGGTTCGCCGCCAGTTATAACAAGGACCTCTGCAGCCCCCTCCTTGAGGCCATCTATCTCCTTTTCAATCGCTTTAGCGGCGCGTCCTCCGGCGCGATCTGGTAGCAGGACGAGCACCTTGTCAAAACCCACGGCGAGATCTGAATTGATTGGCGACCTAATGCCA
>JAKCBW010000135.1:0-2464 GCA_021842145.1 Actinomycetes bacterium | reverse complement strand
CCGATCTGGTGACCGGTGGCCACACCCCCGGAACCGCACAACTCGCAGCGACAGCGACGGCGATGTCTACTTTGGATTCGGCTGTAAAGACGATACTTTCACCGGAATGGGCATCTAAAGCAGTAATTGAAAGGATTGGACTTGGCCATGAATCGGAGACAAGCCGGGACCTAATAGCTTCAAGCCTTACGGCCTCGCTCACAGTCTTTACTTTCGTCGCCCAGTTTCCTATCCGTCGCCTCAGGTCTACCTCGTCCTTGGCTCCAGCTACCACATCTGCTATATTTTTCTGCCAGGTAGTCGTCGAAAATTCAACGGCAATCTCCCGAGCTGAGCTGGCGGTATCCTGGTAGTCATTGAAGGTTTGCATCAGGGATTCGGTCTGTAACAGGAGGCTGCCCGCTACCGATCCAGCCGACGTGCCAACTATTAGGTCGGCATCTTTGAGCGAGACCCCAGAAGCTTCGAGGCCCCAGAGAAAGCCAACTTCCCAACCGATGCCAATTAAGCCACCTCCGCCCAAGATCAGTGCTCTGGTCATGTCAGTGTCTCCTTGTGGTAGTAACGGCCGTGGTAGTTATAGCCGCCGTAGTAACGGCCGTGGTAGTTAAGGCCAGATTGCAATCGTATGGTGTAGCGATCTGAAATAGTGATTGCCTAAGTCTGTCACTTCGGGTTTCAGTTTTCAGATCAACCGATGATGCGTAACGAAATTATGGAGATATTCGTTCTGGATAGTGCTCGAAGGGGAGACGATAATTACCTATAAGGTGCAAGTTTGGTAGGGCACACTCTGAAAGTCTGCTTATTCTTGTCCGGCTAATTAGGAATATTTAGAGATGAAGTTCATCGAATTTCGTTTGAATAGATCTAGCCAAAAGAGGCTGTATTGGTCAATGGTAGTGTTCGGAATTGATCCCAGTTCAATTATTGAACGGGGATGTCTCAGCCCTTTTTAGCCTACTGAAAAGGAGACGTGGACAGGTTTTATCGCCCCCTCGTCGACGGTGAGCCAGCAATCATCACCGTTTGCCTCGCGGGATTTAGACAGAGTTGGACTGTTCGAGTGCAGGAGAAGAGAGGCGAGCTTATCTCTAATGTCCAAGGTGGATGAGAGGATTTCGTTGCGCTCGAGACTATTGCTGTGAGGGTATATTCTAGGTGTACCGCTGGTCGCTTGGTAAAGTTGCCTACACCTCGCCGGATTCGAATTGCTCCGGGATTCATTGACCTTACGGATTGTGAAAGGCCCGTTCGAATCAACTTTATGGTCAGCTACTGCGCTGAAGCGGATCGATCCTGCATATGATTCAACGTGTGAAGCTGGTTCTTATAAGACACGCAAAGGCTGGCTCAAGCGACCACTTTGCTGGTGAAGACTTCTATCGTCCGCTAAGTAAGCCCGGAGAGCGACAAGCACTGGCCATCGCAGACTTGGCTAATTTAGCCGGGGCAGATGCAATCATATCCAGTCCATACCTAAGGTGTATCCAGACCGTTCAACCGCTGTCTAAGCGGCTTGATATACCAATAGTGACCGATCCGATATTGGGAGACGCTACAGCATCTCGTGAGTTGAAGATATGGCTGGACAAGACGGTAACAGGGGCGCCCGGATTCAAAGTTGTTTGTTCACACGGTGACGTTATTCCGGTAATTGTTGGTGCGATTTTTAAAGCTGCTCCCAGTATCGATTACCCCAATCTGTGCGCCAAGGGTTCGCTATGGTATTTTGAAATTGACCAAGGCTTGATTTCGGGAGCAAGCTACCAAGACCTTGACGGATTTGTTTGGAAAGCTGACCTTTGATATCTAAAGATATCGTCTACATTGTCCGATAGTTATTTCGGGTTCTAGTTTTGACGGTCACAAAGTTTTGTGGTGGAACATTTGCCAGCGGCGCTATTAGGTAGTGCTTCTGGGGTCGGCCGATCTGAAGTGGTGGGTTCAGCTGGTGGCGGAGCGTTCACGTGGTAGGGGCTTGGGCGATGGGCAAGGTTTGACCGCGCCCTTTCGGGCTAGAATTGGTCGGCTTCGAGACGCTGTGTCCTCACTCGCTCAGCAGGCTAAGGGCGAACTTCACTTAGCGGGAATCGTAGTCTACGTACTCGATGACGAACTCGGCTACTACAGGCCTTTCGGCCTCTTCGGAGCTGATGGACCCGATATCGATGGCGAGGACGATCAGCTCTATTCGATTTTGAGACGTGACGAAGTTTCCGCATTGGTTGGTACATCTTCGGTGACCTTGCTTTCGTCAGATGATGTTCCCGAAGGTTTGGAACTAGCCAAAAAGTCCCTCCCGTTTTCTGAAGACTACCTAATATTGGACCTCCGCTATGACGGAGTCGAGGTCGGCTTTGGCTTTGCTGGGGTCGATCCCGCCTTTTTTGCTCCCGGTACCGATGGAACCGGCGCTTTGGTCTGGTTTATAAGCAGATTCGCCAGGAATGTTTCCTCTCTA
>JAKCBW010000134.1 GCA_021842145.1 Actinomycetes bacterium | reverse complement strand
GGACACCGTCGGGATACCGCAAGTTCTATCAGCACGATGTTGAGCGACTGAAAGCGGTACTGCTCATACAAAAAGAAACCTTCATGCCTCTCAAGGTGATTCGTGATCACCTTGGAGATCGTGATGGCGAGGCTAGACCGTCCCAAACGTTGATGTTTGAACCAACTGTAGATGAGCCCCACAGTGATTCGATGAGTGAAGTCGAATCGATATCCGGCGGCGACTTACCTGGACCTACTGAGGAATCATCGGCACCCTCTACCGATAATTCGAACGGTGGAGTCGAGCTGGATCAGGTGCCAGAGTCGATTACTCGTTTATCGTCAGCAGTGCGTGCATCGGTGAAAAAGCTACACTCGGCCGAGGTGTCTCGCCCGGGAATTGTTACTTCGGAGGAGTTAAAAGGTCTGACCGAAGGGGAAGTTGACCAGGATCGTATTGGCGAACTTTCCGCCGACCGACAGGGAAGTGAGAATAGTGATGCCGTTACAACAGCAAAGCCAGGACGAGAAGACCGGTCTGCTCGCCAAGGAATAGTTGGCTCTGGGTCCCCTACCCAATCAGGTGACAGAAAATTTACAGAAAGACGAATTCGCCAGCCCGAAGGTCCAAAGAGATCGCATGCTGCCCAGGCTGCTGACGTCCAGCATGAGGGGTCTGACCTGACCGGACACGTAACCGATGGGCAAGCCGATTTTACTGTTGAGGAGATCACCAAGCTGACCGGGGCTCGAATTGCCGAAATAGCCGAGATGGTAGAGTTTGGACTTATTTCGGGTCATAACGAATTTGGGGAGACCGTATATTCTTCGGAGGAACTCGCTCTGATTAGGATAGTCCTTAGGTTTCGCTCCTTTGGGATCGAGGCACGTCACTTGAGGCTATATAAGACTTCAGCTGAACGCGAATTTGGGTTTTTAGAGCAGGTAGTCGCTCCAATTTTTAAAAAGAGAAATCCAGTGGCGACCGAACAGGCAAAACAGATTTTGCTCGAATTACGATCGCTTGGTGGGACGATGCGTGAAGCATTCTTGTCGAAGGAACTCTCAAAGTATCTTGGCTGAGGGACGTTTTTTGGGTCAGCTTTTGTTTAAGCGAGTTGATGCCGCGTTGAGATTGCGTGAGATTTGGAAGTAGAGTCAAGCAATGATCGAAGTTGAACTCGCAGCCGTGCAGATCGATCAGCGCTCGGCTACGCCGGTGATGTTGCTGAAGGAGTCTAAGCCACCAGGTAGGACCTTAGCCGTCTATATCGGCAGGTCTGAGGCCCAGGCTATCGTAGATTCGGTGCAAGGGATTGAGCCGCCAAGACCTATGACGCACGACTTGATGCGTGACATCGTCGAGGCATTGGGCGGGATAGTCCTAAAAGTCGTAATCACGGAATTGGTCGAAGCGACATTTTATGCCCAGGTCGAGCTAAAGATCCAACAAAAAGTCGTGGTAGTTTCGGCGCGACCTTCTGACGCCGTAGCGCTGGCGGTAAGGGTAGCAGCCCCGATATTTGTCGCATCCGACGTGATGGCCTTAGAGGGCTTCGTTGTCGCCTTGGAAAGCGATGATCCGACTTCGGCGGAGGATGAAAATCCCGAAAAGCTGGTCGTTGAGTTCAGAGATTTTTTGGAACACATCAATCCAGAGGACTTCTCCTGACTCATGGCCGAATAGGGGAGCTATCCGTTTTGCTAATTCAAAGTTTGTTAGACATCCGTCTAGACATCGGTAGTTTTGGATTTAAAGTATGCCTTTGCCGTGGTCGCGATGCTTCCAAGATTTTTTGCTAGAACACCTTTTGGGACAGGGCACAGTTTCAGTTACATCGTTCAGCCTTACACTTTCAAAAGGTCCTTATTTTTTCAAAAAGTCCTGTGACTTTGCAAAAACTACGGCCAGCTAGAGTGCGGGTGGTCAATAACGGCAAGAAACGAGCTGTCGAAGATGTTCAATTAGAGCGGTGAGCGGCTCGACAACTGGTGCCACCCACGTGGCGGCCGACTCGGCGAGCCTTTATGACTAATTAGCTTGAAACCTCGGCATGGACAAATCCGGGGGATTGCTTACTTAGGTAGCCTGAGAGCCCAACGGACACCCAAGGCATGTTGTATTCGACACCAGCTGGTTTGAATCGGACCCGCACGACCATTACGGCAGCAGAATTGTTGTCCCTTGAACTGACTTCCCCGCAGGCGTCGCAGAAATATCTTCGTTGGGACCATGTTTGATTACGTACAAGTTCACGTTGGCTCGGTTCCTGGCTATTGCGGCCCTCGTCTCGTCAAGCAGGTCAAGGGTCGGCCGTCTTGGTGGAATGAATGGTGAGGCTACCGAGTGATGAGTTTCCACGTATTTGTCGCAGGCTTGCTTGCGCCGTGGGTAGGCTCATACTCCTTCACTACAGCCAGCGGTGCCCAGACATAAATTTCCAAGCAGTATCTGGCTAATCGCGGCAACGTTTGAGCTTGTTCTCGGGGCTTCGCCCTGGTGGCGCTCAACATCCCCATGGTTAAGGCCAGGGGCATTGTGCCCCGCAACCCCATTTCGGTAATCCATTAATAGCTCAAGGCTTCAATTGGGACCAGGTCTTCAATTGGGACTAAGTCGGCATCAGGATGGCTATTTTGGTTAGGCAAGAAGAGTTACGAACCCGAGCCTAAAGCGTCGAATTAGGTGTAGGAAAAAGAATCTCCCCTCCGGTGCTGGTTGTCCGGATCTAAAAGGGTTCAAACGCCCAGTAGCTGTTTACATGACGGTGCTGACGCCCCAATCTGGTCTAAGTGAGCTCACCCATATTGGACTCACATAGCTTTAGCTGCCCGGTTGCTTGGAGCCAGGCACCTACTAGTTGGAGAGTGTTTCGGGAAGGTAGTCTCGCTACACAATGCATAAAGGTTTCCGATAGCTGCCTTCCTGTCGCCTTGCGGTGGCTGAACAAAGCAAGTTTTACGAGCTAAACCGACCATAGGCCGTGTAAACCACCTCAATCCATGCCCAATGTGGGTTTAGTCGCGGTGCATAGTCAGTCCAAGTGTTCGAAATGCATTTTTTCAATTAGGAACCTCACGCTTCCTTCACCCTCGGAGCGAGGTAGATCGATGCCGGGTTTTGACCCCGAAACTGATGTCTGCCTTGGGTGGCGAAATCGAGAGCCGCCTTGAAATATCAAGGTCATGGTTCTTTGGTAATCTGTCAAGCTCTCGTTGAGAATAGCACCTTGAGCGGTTGGCGAAATGATATATGTTTCTCTCAGATGAAGGTTGATAGTTGCCGAGAATCTTTTGATCGGGTAGCATATTCAAGCCGTGTAATTACTGTGTTTGTTTTCTCCGACCTTTTGGTGGAGAAGGATCGAGGGAGGCCAATGGATTCCGCTTACGGATATCGAGGGCCACAGGCATGTGCCATTGTCGGGATCACCTATCGGCAGCTTGACTACTGGGCAAGGACTGATCTCATTAGGCCATCGTTAGCAGATGCTTCTGGTTCTGGTTCGCAACGCCTCTACTCGTACCAGGACTTAATTCAACTTCGGATCATCAAACAACTACTGTCAGGCGGCCTAAGTTTGAAGGCTGTCAGGTCGGCGATGATCGAGTTACGCAAACTTCTTGACGACGACGCTAGTGGGGCAGATCTAATTGTCGTCGGGAAGAAGTCGGTCTATCTCCGCGACGGAGAAGACTTGATTGATTTGCTACGTAAACAGCAACTAGTGATGGGGATAGTCGTTTCGCTAAATGACCTTCACCGCGAACTTGACACCAAGATCGTTGAATTGAACCCGCCAACCATCCACGAGAATCAGCAGGTTTTGCCATTTGCCGCAGAGGATGCGGGCAAGGCAGATTCCCAACATGTGTCCAAGACTGGGTAGTTTCGACGATTTCCAATGGCTCAATTCAGGGCATTGGCTTGAGGTTCCGCCTGGACAATTTCCGGTCGAGCATGGCAAGTCAGCGTGGGTTTGGTCACTTCATTTATTAGTTTTGGCGTGAGAGAATCTACAGCGAAATGGCTAGCATCAACTTTTAATGACTAAGCGGACTCCTCTTTATGAATTGCACCTAGAACTTGGCGCAAAAATGGTTCCATTCGGTGGTTGGGAAATGCCACTGTCCTATCCGGATGGTACCATCACAGAACATCTGGAGTGTCGGTCCAAGGCGGTGGCCTTCGACGTATCGCATTTGGGAACCTTGGAGTTCGATGGGAGTGACACCTTTTCGCACCTGCAAGACCAGCTCAGCAACGATTTAGGCAAAATTGCCGCTGGGCGTACCCAATACACTCATCTTCTCGATGGACAGGACGCTTCTATAATCGATGATCTTATAGTTTGGTGGATTGATGAGGAGAGGTTTCACGTTCTGCCGAATGCCGCCAACACCGACGTTGTACA
>JAKCBW010000133.1 GCA_021842145.1 Actinomycetes bacterium | reverse complement strand
ACATCCGCCATCTCTTTCAATTGGTACCTAGGTATCAAGAAACTACTCCGCTGCTTTTGGCACCCTCTGAGATCGCCCTTAGGCCGATATCCCGTCTGTAGTGCATGCCTTCAAATTCGATCATCGAGACCGCCCGGTAGGCGGCATCCCTGGCCTCATTGAGTGAATCCCCCAAGGCCGTCACCGAGAGGACCCTACCCCCCGAACTGACGAGACCTCGGCCGCTCTTCTTGGTACCGCCATGAAATACCGTCACGCCAACTTGGCCGTTGGCCGCATCTATCCCCTTGATCTCCATACCGTACTGCGGAGAGGCCGGATACCCACGAGACGCCAAAACGACCGTCAATGCGGCCCTCTTATCGATCGTAACAGGGGACTCAATCCGACCCGACGCAACCTCGGCCATGAGTTGTCCAAGGTCTGAAGTGATCCTCGGCAAGACGACCTGTGCCTCTGGGTCCCCGAAGCGCACGTTGTATTCGACTAGCTTGGGACCCACTTCGGTCATCATCAGACCCGCATAAAGGACCCCCCGGTAGTCGATGCCACGTCTAGCTAGCTCACTTAGCGTTGGATAGATTGCCCTTTGCATCACTTCGTCGACGACCGACTGATCCGCCCAGGGAACGGGCGAATGCGCACCCATCCCCCCGGTGTTTTCGCCCAAGTCGTCGTCGTAGACCCTCTTGAAGTCGGTGGCAACCGGAAGTGCGACCGCGGAAGCTCCGTCGGTGACGACGAGCATCGACACCTCGGGACCGATCATCGCCTCTTCGATCACTACCGTTTTGCCCGACTCTCCAAAGCTCGCACCAGAAAGCTTGAGCCTGACGTCTTCTATCGCCTCGTCGAGGTCGGAGGTCACCTTGACCCCTTTACCTGCGGCCAATCCATCGGTCTTGATCACATAGGGGCCCGGATAACTCATAAGGTGTGACTTAGCCGCTTTGAATTCGCTAAATACCGAAAAGCTCGCAGTTGGGACTTTGGCGTCATGGAGTACCTGTTTCATGAAGGCCTTTGATCCCTCTAGCGCAGCCCCGTCTTGTCCCGGCCCAAAGACCAGCTTTTTATTAGCCCTCAGCCGATCGGCAAGGCCGGCGACCAAGGGCACCTCGGGGCCGATAACGAATAGATCGGCGTCGATCGACTCGGGGTCTTTGTCGGTCACCTCGCAGATCTCTTCGATCCCCGGGTTACCGGGGGTAGCGACGACCTCGTGATCCTTGACTAGCGATGCGACTATTGCGTGTTCCCTGGCGCCTGAGCCTACGACGACTACCCTCACGTCACATCCTCACGAGCTGTTCTCTGCCTGGTCCCGTCCCTACGTAGCCGACATGCACCGACAGCCTCTCCTCGATAAGGGCGATAAACTCCCTCGCCTCTTTCGGCAGCTTGTCAACCTCGGTGACGTCGGTGGTGTCCCGCCGCCAGCCTGGGAGTTCCTCATAGACCGGCTTGACCTTGTGAAAGGTACTTTGATGGTAAGGGAGGGTCTCGAATCGCTCGCCGTCTAATTCGTATGCGACGCAGACCTTTATCGTCTCTAGCGGGTCGAGTACGTCGAGTTTGGTGATAGCGAGTTCGGACAACGAGTTGATCCTCGCCGCCTGGCCCAACAGCACGAGGTCGAACCAACCGGTCCGCCTCCGCCTCCCGGTGTTGGTCCCGTACTCGTGGCCCCGATCTACCAGTAGATCACCTATCTCGTCGGTCAGTTCGGTCGGAAATGGTCCCGATCCGACCCTGGTCAGGTATGCCTTGGCTACACCTATCACCGAATCGATCTGCCTAGGGCCGAGTCCCGATCCGGTGCAGGCACCACCTGCAGTTGGATTAGACGACGTTACAAAGGGATAGGTCCCGTGATCTAGGTCCAAGAAGGTCGCTTGTGCACCCTCTAGGAGAATGTTCTTTCCACTCGCATAGCTCTGTTGCAAAAAGCCGACGGTATCTGCGATCATCGGGGAGATCTTCGGTGCATAGATCCCGAGGTAGTCGCCAACCACCTGATCCAAAGAGATCGGGAGCCTGTTGTAGACCTTGGCGAGGATTGCGTTCTTCTCCTTGAGGACGACCTCCAGCTTCTGGATGAAGATCTTTTCGTCGAGTAGGTCCTGTATCCGGAGCCCAATCCTCGAGGCCTTATCCGCGTATGCGGGGCCGATTCCCCGCTTGGTCGTACCAAGCTTGTTTTTGCCCAAGAATCGCTCGGTCATCCTGTCGATTTCGAGGTGATAGGGCATGATCATGTGGGCGGAGCCCGAGATGATCAGCTTTTCGGTCGAGACTCCCCTCTTCCCTACCGCCTCTATCTCGGCCAAAAGGACCGAAGGGTCGATTACCACGCCGTTTCCGATCACCGGGGTTACCGTATCGTAGAGTATGCCAGAAGGCAGGAGTTGAAGAGCGAAGCTCTCACCCTCCACGACGATGGTGTGCCCGGCGTTATGGCCACCTTGATAGCGCACTACTGCGTCCATCTCCGCGCCCAACAGATCGGTTACTTTACCTTTGCCCTCGTCACCCCATTGGGTTCCGAGCACGACTGTGGCTGGCAATTCTGCCTCCCGTTTCAAGCCCCACTAAGTGTGCGCCAACTATGGCTATGAAAGCTCTAGACGGTCGGGATTCGATGGGTCAAAATCGACCGTAATTCTTTCCCCTTCAGCGTAGCGAGAACCAAGCACCGCTTGTGCAACCGGGTTGGCTACCTCCCTCTGTATAACCCTCCTCAGCGGCCTCGCTCCAAAGACCGGATCGTAACCCCACTCGGCCAGTCGGTCCTTTGCCTTATCTGTGACGTACAGCTCGAGTCGCCTCTCCGCCAGTCTCTTTGATAGCTCTTCTAGCTGGATATCCACTATCGAGCGGATCTCATCCTGGGTTAGCGGCTGGAACCTTATGATCTCGTCGATCCGGTTGACAAACTCGGGCTTGAAAAAGGCGGTCGGGTCTATGGTCAAATTCGAGGTCATTATCAAAACCGAGTTAGTAAAGTCGACCGTCCTGCCCTGTCCGTCGGTTAGCCGCCCGTCATCTAAAACCGCCAAGAGTACGTTGAAGACATCCGGGTGTGCCTTTTCTATCTCGTCTAGCAGTATCACTGCGTACGGCCTACGCCTGACCGCCTCGGTCAACTGGCCGCCCTCGTCGTATCCGACGTACCCGGGTGGGGCACCGACGAGCCTCGCTACCGTGTGGGACTCCTGATACTCCGACATGTCGATCCGGATCATCGCTCTTTCGTCATCGAAGAGAAACTCAGCCAGCGTCCTCGCCATCTCGGTCTTACCGACCCCCGTTGGGCCGATAAACAGAAACGATCCGATCGGCCTGTTCGGGTCGGAGAGTCCCGCCCTCGAGCGCCGGATCGCACCGGAAAGCACCTCTATCGCCTGGTCTTGGCCGATCACCCTCTGGTGCAGAAAGTCCTCCATCGTAAGGAGCTTCTCGGCTTCACCTTCCAACAGCTTCGACACCGGGACACCGGTAGAGCGTGCTACTACTTCGGCGATGTCCTCTGCGTCGACCTCCTCCTTTAGCATCCGTCGCCTCGTCTGCAGTGAGGTCAACTCCTCTGAAGCGGCTTCGATCTGTGACTGTACCGCTGGGAGTTCGCCATAACGGACCTCGGAGGCCTTGGCTAGGTCGCCCTCTCGTTCAAAGCGATCCGCCTGAGCCTTGAGTGACTCGAGGTTCTCCTTGAGTTGGCCGATCTTAGCAATCGCGTCCTTCTCACTCCGCCACTGAGCGAGCATCGAAAGGGACTGCTCCTTTAGATTTGCGAGTTCCTCCTCCAGTCTTTGGAGGCGTTCCTTTGAAGCCGAGTCCGACTCCTTTGATAAAGAGATCTTCTCCATCTCGAGCTGTCTGATCTTCCGTTCGACGACGTCTACCTCGGTCGGCATGGAGTCGATCTCGATACGCAGCTTGGAGGCCGCCTCGTCGATTAGGTCGATCGCCTTGTCAGGCAGGAAGCGATCCGCAATGTATCGATCCGATAGTACCGCTGCGGCGATGAGTGCTTCATCTTTGATCCGAACACCGTGGTGCACCTCGTAGCGCTCTTTGAGGCCCCGAAGAATAGCGATAGTGTCGTCGACGCTCGGCTGATCTACAAGGACCTTTTGGAACCTTCTCTCTAGCGCAGGGTCCTTTTCGATGTACTTCTTGTACTCGTCTAGGGTCGTTGCGCCGATCATCTTTAGTTCGCCCCTGGCGAGCATCGGCTTCAACATATTCGAGGCGTCCATTGCCCCCTCGGCGTTTCCAGCGCCAACTACCGTGTGCATCTCGTCGATAAAGGTGATCACTTCGCCTTCGGCGTCGGTGATCTCCTTGAGCACCGCCTTGAGCCTCTCCTCGAACTCCCCTCGGTATTTCGCCCCTGCGACCATCGCCGAGAGGTCCAAGGCGACTAAC
>JAKCBW010000132.1 GCA_021842145.1 Actinomycetes bacterium | reverse complement strand
GATCCTGTCCAAGAGCTTGGTCTTGCCATGATCGACGTGGCCCATCACCGTAATTACCGGTGCGCGGTAGGCCAGCGAGTTCTTTTCCTCGGTTTCGTCATCGTCGAAGTATTTTGCCTCGAGCTCTGCCTCTTGCTCCTGGCCGGGATCGACTAAACGAACCTGTGCACCTATTTCGGCCGCAAAGAGGTCGATCATGTCATCCGACAGGGACTGCGTTGCGGTGACTAACTCACCCTGCAAAAGCAGAAACTTAACTACGTCACCAGCTGACCTATTTAACTTTGGAGCGAACTCCTGGGCAGTCGAACCGCGCTCGACTATAACCTCATGATCTGGCACAGGAGCGTTTGACGGAGTGTAAGCGGTTACTTGCGTCGGCTCTAACTCTTCGAAATTCTTCTTCGAGCGCCTCTTGGACTGCCTCTGCGTGGGTCGACCCCTGCTCGGAGGTCCTCCCTTGGTCGCAGGTGGTGAAGCCGAAGCTGGACCCCTCGAAGCGAAGCCGCCCGATGACGCACCACCAGAGCGCGCCCCAGAGAAGCCACCGCTTCTAGGTGGCCTATCGGTTCCTGGGCCGGTAGTTCCACCCGGGCGTGGTCCGGAGAACCCACCTGGACGTGGGCCTGAAAATCCACCTGGGCGTGCTCCCCTATCAGCCGCAGCGGGCCTATCTTGGGCGCCTGGGCGTGGTCCTGAGAAGGACCTGTCCCCACCCTGGCCGCCTCCACCTGGACGTGGTCCGGAGAACCCACCTGGGCGTGGGCCTGAAAATCCACCTGGGCGTGGTCCCGAGAAGGACCTGTCCCCACCCTGGCCGCCTCCACCTGGACGTGGTCCGGAGAACCCACCTGGACGTGGGCCTGAAAATCCACCTGGGCGTGGTCCTGAGAAGGACCTGTCCCCACCCTGGCCGCCTCCACCTGGACGCTGGCCCGGAACCGCTCGAGGCGGTGGCGGGATGGGCTTACCCGATAGCGAGCGTGGAGGTCCGCCTGGCGGTGGCGGGATGGGCTTACCCGAAGGACTAGCTGGCCCTCGAGCCCCTCGATCTTGACCGCCGCCACTTGGCTTAGCGCCAGGGCCGGCCTGGTGCCTTGCGGTAGCTCCGTGAGACTGGGCGGCGGCGGGCTTATGAGTACTTTCAGATCCGTGCTCGCCATGGTGCTCTTTTGGCTTTACAGATCCTGGAGCAGATCGATTCTCGGACTCTTGAATCCTGCGCTGTTCCTCAGCGATCTCCTTTGCAAGGTCGCCGTGAGCCTTGACTTCAACACCTTGGGGTGCCTCTTCTTTTGCCAAATTCGAAGCTCTAGTGCCCACTGACGAATCATCCTGAACTGCACTCTGGACAGCCTCGGCGACAGGCTTTGCGGCAACGCCGGTCCTATCTCCCGCATCCCCTTTGGGATGAGTGGTCCTTGGATGGGAGCTAGGGGTAGAACGGACGGCGTGAGGGGACTGAACCTTCGGCACCTCTTGCCCCCTGGCACCTGCCGGGGCAGCCTCCTCGACGGTGGTAGCCCCTGCGTCGTTTTCGGAGCTTACAGGAGTCGGTTTCGTCGATGAAATCACCTCGGGCTGCTTGACCTCTGTCTCTACCTCGGCCTTTGGCCGCGTGTCGCTCGGCTCCTTTTCGGAAACGCTCGGCTCCTCATGGGCACTCGCCTCGTTGGGCGCTCCTCCGGAAGACCTGTGACCGATACCGTCCCGAATCGCCTTTCGCCTGGCTCTGTCGGCCTGAGCATCTTCGATACTCGAAGAATGGCTCTTTACACCGATACCAAGCGCAATACAGAGGTCAAGAGCCTCTTTATTACTTAAATTCAGCTCTTTTGCAAGCTCGTAAACTCTAATCTTCCTGCCCAACTGCGAACCAAGACCTCCGGGTCAATAATGGGGAGCTACGCACATAGGCGCGTCATTTGAGAAACCCTAGACAGTCTAGACCGTGTCGGACTACATACCCCTACCCACCTTTGCCGAGCAGCGGTGCGTGCAGACTCCCAGGAGGGTCGCAACCCGACCAACCATCCAGCCAAGCCTAGCGTCCAGGCTCGGCGAAGTGCACCCAAATCTCGCCAAGCCACAAATATATCCGTACTTGAATTTCGATGGTTAGATTGCTTGATCAATGTGTAACTTTTTCACACCCGAAACTGGGGTCGAAGGGAGCGCTTTGAATGAAGCCGTAGTGTTCAAATAGCTAACCCTGAGCATATCGAGCTGTGTTGGGTCAATCTTTGCCCTAAAGGCCCTCTGAAACTGACCGCGTTCCGCCGCCCTGTCAAAGCAGCCTAGGGAGTCTCGACAGACCCAAGCCCCCCTGCCCAAACTTGTATGGTCCCCGTCAGAGATCCTCAGCCTTACTAGTTGGTCGGGACTTTTCTTCTTAGCACAGCCGACACAAGTGCGCAGGCCCTTGGTCGAAATCCCTTTAACAGTCGGCTCGACTAGCTTTTTTCTCACCTTAGGAGTGATCAGCCTTCTGTACCAAAGTACCTGCGCATCTAATACTCTCTGTCTTCCCGCTGTCCCGTATCCCTCAGTCCCACTTAGCACGCTCAGGTTTGAATTACTCGACGTTACTGTAACTTTTGGTTACATCTTGCGACTTCGCCCTAAGCGCTCATTTGCGAGAGGTCAATCATCCCGCCGCTGGATCTTTTTCAGACTCTGGCTGCTCGATAGCACTTTCCGCCTCCGACGAATTCTGCTCCTCGGCGTCTTGCCATACGAGTTCTCCACTCTCATCCTCGACCCAAGCGCCTGCCGCCCAGTAATCGCCTTGGGAGGCAACTTCGGATTCAGATCGAATGTCGATCCGCCAACCTGTAAGTCGGGCGGCCAACCTGGCATTCTGGCCTTCACGGCCGATGGCTAACGAGAGTTGTCCATCGTCCACCACCACCGTTGCAGTTCCCTCCTGCTCGTCTAGGCGAACCTCCCGCACGTGCGCAGGCTGAAGAGCCCGAGCGATATATTCAGCTGGGTCGTCAGAGTAGGAAACTATGTCGATCTTTTCCCCACGCAGCTCATTGGTAACCATGCGAACCCTCGCTCCCCGAGCGCCCACGCACGCACCAACTGGATCGACGTTTGGGTCGTTTGATGACACGGCGAGTTTTGACCTATGGCCCGGCTCACGAGAGATCGCCTTCACTTCTACTACACCATTGGCAATTTCAGGAACCTCTAGCTCAAAAAGCCTCTTTACCAAGCCAGGGTGTGTCCGACTGACGACGATTTGAGGTCCTTTTACCGTCTTTCTAACTTCGACGATGTAGGCCTTGACCCTGCTGCCATGTTCGTACCGTTCCCCAGCCGCCTGCTCCATGACCGGGAGCAGCGCCTCGACCTTGCCAAGATCCAAAAGGGTGTAGCGATTCTCGGTCTGCTGGATGATACCCGTGACGATATCTCCCTCGCGACCAGCGTACTCTTCGTACTTTAGGTCACGCTCAGCCTCTCTGATCTTTTGAAACATAACTTGCTTTGCGGTCTGAGCGGCGATCCGACCGAAATCCGCGGGGGTATCATCCCATTCACGAATTACGTTTCCTTCGTCGTCGAGCTCCTGCCCCCAAACTCTTATCTCTCCGGTATCTGGATCGATGAGAACCATACCCTCTTCGGCCGCACCTGGCATCCTCTTGTAGGCGGCCAACAGGGCATTAGCCAACGACTGGAGCAAGACATCGACAGTTATTCCCTTCTCGCGCGCTATCAGATTTAGCGCCTCCATAAGATCTTGACTGTTTCTCGCCATCTAATCCCCTGCACTTTCGTTGTAACAACCCATATGGTGCTCGACCATAATCACCGACGAACTCTCGTCTTTTTTCTAACTAACCAGGTCCACTTGTGACCATAATTCCGCTTAACCGTGACCCAAATCGAAGTTCACTCCCTCGCCAGAGCTTTAAGCCCAACCCCTGGGCTAACCAAAGGGACCCTTTGAAACATCCCTATTCCCTTCAAGTTCCTCCAGCCTCCTTAGCGCCTCGTCTTCGAGGTCTACTAGATCGCCTTCGTCAAAATCCCCGTCTTCACCAGCGGGGCTAACTTTTATTGCAAACTCGTCCGCCGCGTCTGATTCCTCGAGCAATTCGTTCTCGAAGGGGTCCTCGATGGACTCCTCGACCCCGATCGTGACCTGGTCCTCGGCGGACAGGAGATCGTCGTCAATGTCATCATCGAACTCCTCCTCAAATTCGTCCTCGAGGTCGTCATCGTCAAACCAATCGTCATCAGAATCGTCATCAGAATCGTCGTCAAGCTCGTCCGCTGGGTCTGATCCCTCGAGCCAATCGCTCTCAGTTGAGTCCTCGATGGACTCCTCGACCCCGATCACGGCCTGGTCCTCGGCGGACAGGAGATCGTCGTCAATGTCATCTTCAAGGTCGTCTTCAAGGTCCTGGTCAATTTCCTCGACTTGGCCAGAGGAGCTTTTGAATTCGGCGGCCTTTGCGGCATTACCCTTAGCCGATCCCCTAGACGTGCCCTTTGATCTTG
>JAKCBW010000131.1 GCA_021842145.1 Actinomycetes bacterium | reverse complement strand
CCCGTCTCGGTGATCAATACCAGCCAGGGGATCACGGGGTAGTCCGGCTAGCTCGTCTGAAGGTTGCCCAAGTCGGATGACGGATCTCAATGCAATCTGTTTTGGTCCGGTTGAAAAGGGTTCGGTTTCGACCGAGTTCGATTGGGACTCTTACGGATTTCTAAGAGGGGTGCTCTTTTCAGCTGAGCCACTTTGGAGGCGATAGGTCGTGGAACCTACCAATATTGAAGATCCGAATTTTTTCCATCAAGTAGTGGACTGTCAGTGGGCGTGTCCAGCCCATACCAACGTTCCAGAATACATAAGGCTCATCGGGCAGGGTCGATATGCAGACGCATATATGGAGAACCGAAAGTCGAATGTCTTTCCGGGAATTCTCGGGAGGACCTGCGACAGACCGTGCGAGCCGGCATGCAGGAGGGGGAGGGTCGATGGCAATCCGGTCGCAATTTGCCGCCTCAAAAGGGTCGCCGCCGACCTAAAGGGCGACGTCTCTTCGATGTTGCCTAAGGCGCCGTTGAGTAAAAATGGTAAGAAGGTAGCCTGCATCGGGGCGGGTCCGGCGAGCTTGACGGTGGCAAATGACCTTTTGCCACTGGGGTATGACGTGACGATCTTTGACTCCTCTGCATCCCCCGGCGGGCTGATGAGGACGAACATCCCCTCATTTCGCCTTCCCGCTGAAGTCCTGGACCAAGAGATAGCGGCGATAGTCGACATGGGTGCAAATATGGAGTATTCGACCCGGATCAAGAGTCTGAAGGACCTCTACTCCAAGGGATTCGACGCCATTTTCATCGGTAGTGGTGCTCCAAAAGGGAAGGACCTCATCCTCGAGGGGCGTGAGGAGGGCCGGGAGAGGATCCATATTGGAATCGAGTGGCTCCAGTCGGTGGCATTTGGTCATATCCAGTCGGTAGGTGAGCGGGTGTTAGTGATCGGGGTTGGCAACACCGCGATGGACTGCTGCCGGACGGCGAGGCGAATCGGAGGAAAAGACGTCAAGGTCATGGCGCGCAGGCCGAGGGAGTTCTTCAAGGCGTCTCCCTGGGAGTTAGAGGACGCCGAGGAGGAGGGGATAGAGATCAAGGTGGATCACGCCCCCAAGGAGATCGTCCTCGACAATGGCAAGGTGATCGGGATGCGCTTCGATATCTTGTCATGGAACTCCGACGCAACCAAGTCTGAAGTTGTCGACTCGGCAGTCATAGAGTGCGATGACATCATCTTGGCCATCGGCCAGGAGAACGCTTTCGAATGGATCGAACGTGACATGGGGATGGACTTTGACAAGTGGGGGATGCCGGTAGTCGATGATAAGACGATGGCTACGACTCTGGATGGCGTTTTCATGGGTGGAGACGCACCGTGGGGACCCAAGAATATCATCTGGGCGGTTGCACACGGCCACGAGGCGGCTATTTCGATCGACAACTACTGCAACGGCATCCCGCTATCGGAGCGACCCGAGACGTCGATGGACCTAGTTAGCCAGAAGATGGGTCTAACCGAGTGGAGTTACCACAACGACTACAACCCCAACAATCGTCAGAAGATGAGCCACGTCGAGTTGACAAAGCGCTTTGCGGAACTGTCACTGGAGGTCGAACTCGGCTTTAGCGTTGAACAGACGGTACTCGAGGTGGAGAGGTGCCTTAACTGCGACGTAGAGCCGGTCTTTAAGGCTTCTTCGTGCATCGAGTGCGACGCTTGCATCGACATCTGCCCGGTTCAGTGTTTGACCATGACATCCGGGGACGGTGTGCTCGAGGAGTTGCGCCTCCGGCTGAGTGTTCCATCGCTAAATACGGACCAACAGGTCTATGTATCTAACAAGCTGGCTCAAACGGGAAGGGTCATGGTCAAGGACGAAAACATCTGTGTCCACTGTGGATTGTGCGCCGAAAGGTGCCCGACTGCGGCTTGGGACATGGAGAAGTTCACATTGAATCTCGGCTATGCGGGACAAAGCAGTAAAAGGGTTGCGAGATGACGCTCAGTGATAATTTAGAGAAGGATTTAAACCGAATCAGCAGATACCGTGCGACCGCAGGGGTGAACGATTTTGCAATCAGATTCGCCAACGTAAATGGGACCGGGTCCGCAAGTGCGAACAACTTGCTACTCAAGTCGATCTTCAGGATGGGCGTGCCGGTTTCTGGGAAGAACCTCTTTCCATCCAATATCCAGGGCCTTCCAACCTGGTATGAACTGAGGGTCAATGGAAAGGGCCACACGGCAAGGGCGAGTGAATTCGACCTAGTAGTTGCGATGAACGGGCAGACCTACAAAGACGACGTGGCTTCGTTGAAGTCGGGGGGCTACCTGCTTTACGATTCGAGTTGGCCGCTGCCAAAGGAACTAATGCGCCAGGACGTCAACATCCTGGGAGTTCCCCTCTCGAATCTCTGTACCGAACCATTTCCGGAGGCCAAGGAGCGAGTCTTACTGAGGAACATCGCCTACGCCGGGGCGGTCAGCGCACTTTTGGACTTAGACCATCAGATCGTTTCTCAGATGCTCGACGAGAAGTATAAAAAGAATGAGCGGCTTCGATCGTCAAACCAGATAGCACTCAAGATCGGCTATGACTACGCCAAGGCGAATTTCGATTGCCCGCTTCCGATTCGTGTCGAGCCGCTTGGGGCGAACGCTAACAAGATTCTGATCGACGGTAATACTACGGCCGCCCTCGGCTGCGTGTACGCAGGGGCCACCGTGGCCGGTTGGTATCCGATCACGCCCGCTACTTCGGTGGCAGAGAACTTCCTGAAGCTCTGTGAGCGGTATCGGACCTACCAGGTGACCCTCCCGGATGGGACGGTTGAGACCAAGAGAAACTTTGCCGTCTTGCAGGCCGAAGATGAGATTGCCGCAATCGGCATGGTGGTCGGGGCGGCTTGGGCGGGTGCCAGGTCCTTTACCTCAACCTCGGGTCCTGGAATTTCCTTGATGAATGAGATCATCGGACTCGCCTACTACACCGAGATCCCTGCGGTGATCATCAACGTGCAAAGGACCGGACCATCGACCGGTATGCCGACGAGGGTCCAGCAGGCCGACCTGATGACTTGTGCCTATGCGTCTCACGGTGATACCAAGCACATTCTACTCTTCCCCGCCGATCCGAATGAATGCTTCAGATTTGCGGCAAAGGCCTTTGACCTGGCGGAGCACTTTCAAACCCCGGTGATGATGCTCTCCGACCTCGACATCGGAATGAATGATTGGGTAGTCGATAGGCTTGAATGGGACGACAACTACGTCTGGGACAGAGGCAGGGTACTTACCTCGGAACAGCTTGCAGAGCTACCTAAGTTTTTGCGATATTCGGACCCAGACGACGACTATGTCACATCGAGGACACTCCCGGGGAAGGACTCGAAGGGTGCCTACTTTACCAGGGGATCGGGCCACGATCGCTTCGGGGGATATACCGAGTCGCCCGAGGCGTATCAAGACGTCGTCGATCGCTTGACAAAGAAGCTCCAAAGGGCGGCATCGTATGTTCCGGAGCCGATAATCAAGTCGAAGCCGGGCTCGAACCTCGGGGTAATCACAATCGGAAGCTGTGAGGCGGCGGTGTTGGAAGCCCTCGAGATCCTAGAGGAGGGCGGCGTGAGCCTCGACTACATGAGGCTCAGGGGCTTCCCGTTCGATCAATCGGTCAGAAAATTTATCGACGACCATGAAAACTGCATAGTCGTCGAGCAGAACCGAGATGCCCAACTGCGCTCGCTTCTCATCCTGGACCTTGGGGTGGATCCGAACCTACTCCGCTCCGTCCTCTCCTACGGCGGATTCCCTTTGAGCACCAAGACGGTGGTCGAAGGGATCGAAGATCTGATAAAGGACTAACTAGATGCCATCGATAAAAAAACCACTCATCCCGCTAGCTCCGTTGCCGGTCAACGAACTCGGACTTACCCTAAGGGACTACGAGGGAGGGATGTCGACCCTCTGCGCCGGTTGCGGACACGACTCGATTACCGCAGCGATAACCAGGGCCTTCTTCGACCTCTCGCTTCCGCCGGAAAAGATTGCCAAGCTGAGCGGAATCGGCTGCTCGTCCAAAACACCTACTTACTTTGTCTCGGGTGCCCACGGTTTCAACTCCGTACATGGTCGGATGCCTCCGATCGTTACCGGGGCGAACGCCGCAAACCGCTCGTCAATATATATAGGGATTTCGGGTGACGGTGACTCGTTGTCTATCGGGGCCGGACACTTCGTCCACGCCGTGAGACGAAATGTCAACATGGTTTACGTCATCGAGAATAACGGAGTCTATGGCCTGACTAAGGGCCAGTTCTCTGCGACTGCGGACGTCGGATCGAGCGCCAAAAAGGGAGCTGCTAACGAGACCCCGCCGATAGATCCGGTAATCATGGCTCTCAGTTTGGGTGCGACATTTGTTGCCCGAAGCTTTTCGGGGGACAAGGGTCAGCTGATCCCGATCATCAAGGCAGCCGTAGAGCATAAGGGCTTTGCGCTCATAGACGTCATCTCCCCGTGCATTCAGTTCAATAATC
>JAKCBW010000017.1 GCA_021842145.1 Actinomycetes bacterium | reverse complement strand
ATTCTGCCTGGCGTAAAATGCCAGGCAGAATCGCATTATCTTTGTATTGGAGCCATGGCTGGCTCCTTCTATGCTTCGCTTGTCGAATCGGTTGTGTTCGGGTGACTAGTTACCGAATTCGAATTTGCTTCAGATAGGTCATGAGATGCGTTGAGCTTGGGGACGATGGCCCTTTTGATCCCTCCGGGATGGACGGGCCTACCATAACCCTCGTCAACGAGGCGGGCTACTTCATCTCCGTCGATAGTTTCCTTCTCGAGGAGGGAGAGGGCAACTTTTTTCAGACCCTCGCGATGAATAATCAGAAGTTCTGTGGCCCTCTGTTCCTGCTCCCTTAGAATTCTTTCAACCTCTTCATCGATCACCCTGGAGGTGTCTTCCGAGTAATCCCGGGAGTGCATTAGGTCTTCTCCTAAAAAGACCATGCCCTGAGATCCCCAGGCCATTGGGCCGATTCGGTCTGACATTCCCCACTCACGAACCATCTTCCGTGCGAGTTCGGTGTTACCGACGAGGTCATTGTTTGCCCCAGTAGAAAGGTCACCGTAGATTATTATTTCGGCTACTCTTCCACCCATTCTGACGGCAAGACTGTCTTCGATATACTCCCTTGGATATATGTGCCTCTCCTGCATCGGCAGTTGTTGAGTGACTCCCAATGCCATGCCGGTTGGAAGAATCGATACCTTGTGAACCGGATCTGAATAGGGGAGTATGTAAGCCAATACGGCATGACCGCCCTCGTGATAGGCGACCCTCTCCTTCTCCTCTTCCGAAAGAACCATAGATTCCCTCGTTTGACCCATCAATACCCGATCCCTGGCGGATTCAAAGTCTGACATGGTGATCTGTGCTGAGCCGCGCCGAACGGCGTGTAATGCGGCCTCATTTACTAGGTTGGCCAGGTCCGCTCCCGACATACCGGGAGTGCCACGGGCGACTATTTCCAGGTCTACGTCTGAAGCAATTTTCTTCCCCCTGCAATGGACTTGAAGTATCGGGAGTCTCTCTTCTAGGTCAGGTAGGGGAACTACAACTTGACGGTCGAAGCGCCCCGGACGCAGTAGGGCAGGATCGAGAATATCGGGTCTGTTAGTAGCCGCCATCACGACTATTCCCTCGGCGATATCGAAACCGTCCATTTCTGAAAGCATCTGGTTTAGGGTCTGCTCACGCTCATCGTGTCCCCCTCCAAGCCCGGCCCCCCTTTTGCGGCCAATGGAATCTATTTCGTCGACGAAGATTATCGAAGGTGCCTGCTTGCGGGCGGTTTGAAAGAGATCCCTTACCCTCGACGCTCCCACCCCGACGAACATCTCCATAAAGTCTGACCCACTAACCGAGAGGAAGGGAACGCCAGCTTCACCGGCGACCGCACGAGCCAACAAGGTCTTACCGGTCCCTGGTGGCCCTACGAGCAGAACACCCTTCGGTATGTGGGCACCTATGTCTTTGAAGCGGCCGGGATTTCTGAGAAAGTCGACTACCTCCTTTATTTCCCGCTTGACCGATCCATACCCGGCTACATCGTCGAAGGTAGTCTTTGGACGCTCGGTGGAATATGGCTTGGCTTTAGACCTTCCAATTGACATTATCCCAGACATCTGACCTTGTGCCCTGCGATTGAGCCAAACCATGACGCCTATAAAAAGCCCAATTGGTAGGACATAGACAATCAGCGAGTCAAGTAGTCCCTGCTGAGGTGTGACGAATTTTAGGTTTGGTATCTCTTTTTCAAGGGCTTGAACGTCCGTATTGATCAGCGGCTGTGGGCCATTTACAGTGAAGGAACTTCCGTTGGTGTTGGTTCCCGTTATCTGCCCGGTTGTATTATCAACGGTGGCTGAAGCGACCTGATTCGAAGAAGCATTTTTCAAAAAGGTGCTGTAACTCAGTTGTGCCTGGGTTGTCTTTGTGAATACCAATGAGTAAAGGAGGCCCACACCCAGGGTAACCACGAGCACGGCGACTATCCAGCGCCAGGATTGATCCGGCACACCTTTTGATTTTTGATCCTTCTGCGGCCTAAGATCCGGTGATTGACGACTCATGGTGTACATGCTAGGCGAGACGCGGCACTACGCTACGCGATAGGCGCTTCTCCCAGCCAAGTCTAAGCCTGACATAGGGCAATACTTATCTGAGAAGCGACAATTTGCCGCATTTGTTGCATGTAATCTATGGCAATTGACGAGTAGTTAGGCGATAAGTTGGGCCATCGGAATGAACCCATCGAAGGTGAAGGTGAATCTGTCGGTAAATCTGGCCCATTTTCGTCAAAGAATCCACCCGGCTCGCAAGGCTATATCGGCATCACTACTCCCTGGGCATTTCCTATTTTTGCCTTTATTCTGTCATTGGTGACCTCCTCCATTGGGGTAGTAATAGCGTCGTCTTTAGCTGGTTCAAATCTTTCGACCTCTTCAACCACTTTGACCGAGCCCGTACTCATTGGATCCCTTGGAGGGCTTTGGATAGTCTTTTTTGGGGCATCTTTGGTGGCCTCCCACCGCTGGGGAACAGGTAAAATCACCCTCGATCTTGGAATTGCGATAAAGCCTTTGGACCTCTTGGTGGGTTCTGCAATAGGCGTGGCGGCCCAATTGATCCTCGTTCCGGTGATTTACCTTGTCTATCAACTCCTAACCGGAAGTTCGGCCAGTGGTCTATCAGCGCCAGCGCAGAAACTAGTGAATTCTGGTGGGGGTGGCCCGAGCGAAGTCCTCGTAGGTGCGCTAATCGTCGTAGGTGCACCAATCGTGGAGGAGATTTTTTTTCGTGGACTGACTCAGCGCAGCTTCCTGTATGCCACTCGAAATATGTCGGCGGGTGTGTCCAAACTGATCTCTCTTTTGGGGAGCTCTATCATCTTTACTATCGCTCATTTTGAAGGTCTACAGAGTTTTGGACTCTTCGGAGTGGCACTCATCCTGGGCTACTTGGCAATGAGAAATCGGAGGCTGGGTACCTCAATGGTGGCACACGCCAGTTTCAACCTGGTGAGTTTCATCGCTCTAGTTCATCACTGATCTCACGCATCACTGATCTCACGCATCACAGATCTAAAGCACGGACAAGCCCCGACCGTGAGGGCGGGGAAGGATGGGCGTATAGTTGTTTGCAGTTTCTCCACTTCTGCCACACCCTCCGCAGATAACTAGTGCATCATTATCCACCCTCTCTAGGGAAGCACAATTTCATCGACCGCTCAGTACGGGATACTTCGAGCCTCCAAATCCCTTTGGGTCGAATAACCACCTGCGGCTTAGAAACGAACCGAGATTGCGCCCACCATGAGGGAAAGGGCACCCTACTGAGCCCAATCTGCCGTTCTTGCGGGCCGACATCGCAGCAACTGACCAATCGATTTGAGACAATCGATTTGAGAGAAATAGCAATAACCAGGGGAGATAATTGGATTTTTGTTGTAATTACCAATATGTAATTACATGTGATATGGCTGCTAGGTGAGGTGCTTAGTAGCTTCAATTTATGTGTTGTGAGGTAAAAGTGAGATGAATTTGTGGAAACTCTTAAGTTTTATCTAACCATTGCCGATGTTGATCTAGGACTTTTCCATGGGTGGCGAGGGTCTTGGGTGAAGAGGGGTCTGAGATGAAGTGTCCGGTGTGTAACGAATCGACAATCGTTGAAGTCAAGCTAATGCTCGACTCGTCCTTGGTGGTTATGCAAAGCTGTTCAGGCTGCGATAGCCGAAGATGGATCAAGGATGGAAATGAAGTGGCGGTCGAGGGAATACTCGAGGCGGCTTCGAGACGTTAATAGCCCCCTTCAGCAAGTTAACCATTTTGCGCTGTTATTGTTGATCAAGTCATAGCTTGAGATCGTAGTCGGCGTAGTTGGGGGTCTTGTGTCAGTAGCTTTGGCCGAGCGAAGTGATGTTGAACTACAAGACACCAAAACTCCATTAGCCGGATTTCGAGCAAGGGGCCTGTGGTGGATCGTTCCGGTCTTGGTGGCCTTTTTCGTATTTCTTCAGTTTGATCCACGTCTGCTATTTTCGAACACGACGACGGCCGGCGGGGACACTGGGGCTCACTACATGGTTCCCTACTACGTGGAGCACCACGTCCTGAATCACTTCAGGATAACTGGCTGGTCTCCACAGTGGTACGATGGCTATCCGATTCTAACCTTCTACTTTCCATTGCCTAGCTTGCTGGTGGCACTGATAAACGTCGTTGTCCCATATGGAATTGCATTTAAGGTCGTCACAGCCTTAGGGTCGATTTTCTTTCCCATCGGGACTTACGTGCTTTTTCGGGCCGCAAAGCTCCCTAAGGAGCTAGCGGCCTTAGCTTCAGTCTTCTCGCTTGGCTACCTCCTCAACACCAGCTACACCATCGATGGGGGCAATATTGCTTCTACTTTGGCGGGGGAGTTTTCCTTTTCGCTATCCCTTACCATCGGCCTCTTCTTTCTGGCCATTGTACTTAAGGGGTTAAAGGGTCCTAAAAGAATCGCCCTTGCGGCACTGCTCTATGGACTATGTGCTATGGCGCATATCCTGCCGGCGATCTTCGTCGCCGTTGTCGCATTGGTCTATGTTTTACTCCAGTTCTCATTTCGAAAACTTTTGGCTCTAGCAGCCTCTGGAGCCCTTGGGCTAGCTTTCATCGCATTTTGGATAGTGCCGTTTGGGTATTTTCTACCCTATTCGACATCCATGGGATGGCAAAAAGTGACTGAATACCTATCGAACCTAGCTCCATCCTCACTAAGACCTTGGCTCGTTCTTGCTTTGATAGGGGCGCTTTACTCGATTTATAAACGGGAGAGGTTCGGGATATCGCTTTTTATAGCCGGTGCACTTAGCGCACTGAGTTTCGCTTTCATGCCACCCAGCGCAATCTATAACGCTAGGGCACTTCCGTTTTGGACCTTTTGTATCTATACACTGGCTGCGGTCGGGGTATGGGGGGCTATCCGGAGCGGATTTGATATCTATAGGCTGCTCGTTCGAAACACTAATTCCCGGAACGCAGATGATCACGCTTCCGACGCCGAGCTGGGGGACGCTAGTGAAGGTCTCGAGGATCTAGGGATAGTACCGCCTGAAGGAGTGCTGGACGCCGAGCCCGGCGGTCTGCGATTAGATGGGGATCCAAGAGGACCTTCACTAGATCCTTTAGACGATTTAAGGGCCCTTTCAAAGTTGAATTCAGATAGCGGTGGACCTTTGCTGTCGGAGAACGGCCGCTTTAGTGAGGCTAACCGAGATCCAGAAACTGATTCTGTGACCATCGAGGAGACATCGAGTTCAGGACCTGGTCACGCGGCCTTCCTGGGTGTAGTTGGTGTGATCGCCGGTCTCATCCTTCTAGTTGGCATACTTTTTCCATATTTCGGCTCGCCGCCGTGGCTGGGTTTCATCAAATCGTCTCGCTCTTTCGTTCCATCCTGGGTGAGCTGGAACTACTCAGGATATGAAGGGAAGGCGGCTTGGCCCGAATATCGGTCGATCATTCTCAAAATGCGTAGTGTGGCGCAAAGTTATGGCTGTGGTCGGGCAATGTGGGAGTACAACTCATCTGAAAATGACTTTGGTACACCGATGGCTCTAATGCTCCTTCCCTACTGGACCAACAACTGTATCAATACTCAGGAAGGGCTATTCTTCGAGTCATCTGCAACCACCCCATATCACTTTTTGGACCAATCTGAACTTTCGGCCGCACCATCAGAAGCGATGTCGGGCCTTCCATACGCCGGTCTAAATGTAAATCTTGGAATCGCCCACCTGCAGATGATGGGGGTGCGGTACTTCATGGCCTTCAGTCCCTCGGTAGTGGCGGCGGCAAACAAGAACTCGAACCTTGAACTTATCGACCAAGTCCCGGCGGTCAATCCTAAGAGTCAAACGGTATCCAATACTCAGACATGGAATATCTACCTTGTAAAGGGTTCTGCGCTTGTGGCTCCGTTACAGAACTTGCCAGCGGTGATCACTCCGAATTCGAATGGGCGGGTCCAGTGGCTTAACTCAGCGGTGCAATGGTACATCAACCCATCCGAATGGTCTGTCCTGAGGGCGGCTACTGGGCCAGCTAATTGGCCGAGGGTGTCTCCAAAGGCAAAAGTGGCACCGGTTATTAAACCCCTGCCCGCCGACGCAGTTTCATCGATTGTTGCGGGAAATTCAAACCTTTCATTCAATGTAACTACACCTGGAGTCCCTGTTTACGTAAAGATTTCTTACTTTCCTGATTGGAAGGCAATAGGGGCAAATGGGCCTTATCGAGTTACGCCAAATCTGATGGTTGTCGTACCGACGCACAAGCACGTGGAACTGTATTACGGCGTATCGCCCATCGAGAAGCTTTCTGATGGTATTTCCATTGCGGCGATTGTGGCTATGGCCCTGATGGGGACGGCATATGGTGCAAGAATCCGTGGAAAACTCCGTCGAGGTGGGTCGGTTGCGACTAGCAAGACTGATGCAGATCAGCTACTAGGGTAGGTCGGGCGCTTAATGCCCTAGCGGTTTGGTTTCGCCGCTTTGTTTGGTGGAAGGTTTCGCCGTTGTTCCGTTTAAATGGAGCAGGAGGGTTGACAGAAGATGGACACTTCGATCTTTAAGGCTTATGACGTCAGGGGAGTCGTGCCTTCTGAGTTGGACTCTGAGTCGGCTCGGGCTATAGGAGCGGGCTTCGCAAAGTTTTGCGATTCGAGCGAGATTGTAGTTGGGTACGACATGAGGACATCGTCTATCGAACTCTCTGATGCATTTATCGAAGGCGTTAACTCGCAAGGCACTTCTGTAGTTTCTATCGGCCTTTGTTCTACGGACATGTTATATTTCGCCTCCGGCAGGTTGGCCGCCCCCGGCGCAATGTTTACGGCGTCGCATAATCCCGCTCAATACAACGGTATTAAGCTATGTCGCGCAGGTGCCGCACCTATTTCGGCTGATTCCGGTTTAGATGAAATAAAAGGGTTTGCCCTGGCATTTCTAGCTGGAGCTTTGCCTGTGGCGGATCGTTCCAATGTCAAGAATCGTAAAGAGGAGATGCTCGAAGACTTCGTCAAACATCTCCATTCCTTTATCGACATATCCTCATTGAAGCCACTAAAGGTCGTTTGCGATACGGCGAATGGCATGGGCGGTTTGGTGGTGCCAGCAGCACTAAATCAATTAGGACTAGAACTTACCTTTCTCTACCCCGAGCTAGACGGCACTTTTCCAAATCACCCCGCAGATCCCATCCAGCCTGAAAACCTGATCGACCTAAAGTCGGAGGTCGTAGCGCGTAACGCAGATGTGGGTCTGGCATTTGACGGGGATGCAGACCGGGTCTTTTTAGTCGACGACAAGGCGGCTCCGCTCTCGGGTTCACTCACCACTTCGATCGTCGCAAAGGCTATCCTTTCGAGTCACCCTGGGGCGACGATACTTTACAATCTGATCTGCTCTAAGGCGGTACCTGAGTTAATCACCAAGCTCGGTGGTATTCCGATCCGGACTCGAGTTGGACATAGCTTTATCAAGTCCGAGATGGCTAGGACCGGAGCGGTTTTCGGCGGTGAGCATTCTGGACACTACTATTTCAGGGACAATTATCGGGCTGACAGCGGACTCGTTGCGGCATTAATGATTCTGCAAGTGTTGTCGACTTCGGATGAACCTCTGTCGGAACTGAGGATACCGCTGGAGACCTATGCCTCCTCTGGCGAGGTGAACACCAAGGTCAAGGATGCTAAAAAGGTGACTGAATTTATATCAAACGCCTATGGCGACCGGGGAACAATGGATCGTCTTGACGGCCTCACGGTGGATTTGGGTGAGTGGTGGTTCAACGTGAGACCTTCAAATACCGAACCACTTTTGAGATTGAATCTCGAGGCAAAGAACTCACAGGAGGTAGCTTCCAGACTTTCGGAGGTTTTGGCGGTTATCTCGAAGGCCGATCGGTAGGGGAGTATTTATGATTTCAGCTCAACTTCTTGAGATTCTCGCCTGTCCGCTGGACAAGGGAGTCCTGTGGGATTTCCAAGAGGAAGGCTTTTTATACAATGCGCGTTTGAGGCGAAAATATCCAATTCGTGATGGCATATGTATACTGATGGTCGACGAGGCTGAGCTTGTGGATGAGGCGGAAGCTCAACAGCTTGAGGCGAAGCATAAGGCTTCGAAAGAAGATTAATTCAAGTTTTTGTCACAAATCATCGCTGTACAATTGCCAAGCTTTGTAGCTTTGGCTAGCGTTATTTCTCATGTCTCAAGGTGTTTGTGACACTATTTTTCTTTGCCAAACAGGTATGTCCATTGTGAGGGGTTTTTTTGAGTACGAGAGTTGACACCCAGGGCATGTGGGATGTATCAGCTGGCTTGCCAGAACAGGTTGCTCAGGCTGCCATTCAGGCAAACGCATTAGGTGGCCTGCCGCTGAGACATCAGATAGAGAACATTGTTGTCCTTGGGATGGGGGGTAGCGGAATCTCGGGCGACGTACTTCTTGCGGCCGCAGCACCATTTATGGCCGTGCCTGTGACAGTCGTGAAGAGCTACAACCTCCCAGCTTTTGTTTCTAGGGGAACTCTCGTTTTTGCGGTTTCGTTTTCTGGTGACACCGAGGAGACCTTGGAGGCGAGTCAGCTAGCTTACGAGCAAGGAGCTTACTTGGTCGTGGTGACCTCTGGTGGAGAGCTTGGCAAGTTCGCTGACGAATCGGCGATTCCCTTGATTCGAGTTCCTTCAGATATACCGCAGCCCAGGGGCGCCATCGGTGCCCTTTCGATTCCTCCCTTGGTGGTGCTGGAGGATATCGGTCTCTTCCCAGGGGCTACATACTGGATTGACCTAGCAATCGCCCAACTGCGCAGGAGGAGGGATCAGCTGCTTCTATCGGGAAATCCCGCTGAAGTTCTCGCCGAGAGATTGTTTGGCAAGATTCCCGTTATGCACTCCGCCGGGTCGATTGGGGCGGCGGGAGCACTGCGTTGGAAAGCGCAGATCAATGAGAATGTAAAGTCCCCGGCCTTCTACTCGGTTTACCCCGAGAACTGTCACAACGAGATTACTGGGTGGGAGAACCTGCTCCCGGTAACCAAAGAAAACCTGGCCATTGTATCGCTGCGCCATGACGGCGAACATCCTCAGGTCTATAGGAGGATGGAGATCGGGCGCACACTACTTTCGGAGAAAGTGGCCTCATATTCTGAGTTTAGGGCTGAGGGCGACGGCGACTTGGCTCAACTTTTTGATCTGATCATTACGGGGGATTTCCTATCATTGCATCTTTCCGATCTCGCAGGAGTAGACCCAGGTCCGGTGCCCATTTTGGCTGACTTGAAGGGTCGACTTCGGAGCGAGCTTTGATCCCATCTAGGGATGGATCCCTTCTTAGTCGGGAAAAGCAACGGGTTCACAAAAAAACTTTCTGTCTCCTGGTCTCGATTCTGGAGAGCTCGGCTGTTCGATGATCCGTGTATTTTTGTGATCTGGATTCGAAATACGGTAATGGCCAATTCTGCTTCCGCCTGTTTGCTATTTGGAACCAGTATGTTTTGAACCTTGTTGCTCAGGTGGCTGTGTTGCTCAGGTGGCTGTGTTGCTCAGGTGGCTGTGTTGCTCAGGTGGCTGTGTTGCTCAGGTGTTTCTGCGCTATGACCTTAGGTAACCGCCTATTTTCGGCAGCATTTTTTATTGAGGTAATAGCTAGTTGAGCTACCGAGGTATAGGCGTGGTCGGAGCTAGCAATCACTAGATTGTGGATTTGCCCGTAAAGGGGACAATATTTGCACACCCTGGAGGGGCCCCACTTCGTTTTGGTCGGACCCCTCGGCTTGGTGGTACGGTAGCATTTCGAGTGGCTCTTGGTAGGGTTTTGCGCTTAGAAAAGTTAGTTGATAGGTAGGGGAATAGATGGATTTTGAAGTTGCTGACATGTCTTTAGCGGAATTAGGCCGCCAGAGGATTGCCTGGGCCGACGCTAACATGCCGGTTCTGACGAGTATCAGGGAGCGGTTTTTAAAGGAGAAGCCGTTAGAGGGTATGGTGATTGCGGCTTGCTTGCACATTACGACCGAAACCGCAAACCTTCTTAGAACGCTTAAAGCCGGCGGAGCCTCGGTCTATGCCGCTGCCTCAAATCCCCTATCAACCCAAGACGACGTGGCGGCCTCCTTGGTGAAACACGAAGGAATACCGGTATTTGCCATTAGGGCCGAGGATCAGGAAACTTACTATCGTCACCTCGATGAGCTACTGGATCGTCACCCAAACATCACCATGGATGATGGCTGCGATCTAGTCAGTCGGCTCCATTCCAAGCGACCGGAACAGCTAAAAGAGATGGTAGCTGGTACCGAAGAGACTACAACTGGGGTCATAAGACTCAGGGCCATGGAGAAAGACTCAGCCCTTGGCTATCCGGTAGTGGCGGTAAATGACGCGGACACCAAGCACATGTTCGATAACCGGTACGGTACAGGCCAATCTACACTCGACGGGATTATCAGGGCCACAAATGTTTTGTTGGCCGGGAAAACGGTGGTGGTGGCCGGTTACGGATACTGTGGGAAGGGCGTTTCTTCGAGGGCATCGGGAATGGGCTCCAACGTGATTGTCACCGAGATCGACCCGACAAGAGCGCTCGAGGCTTCTATGGACGGATTCCGGGTAATGCCGATGTCCGAGGCGGCTTCTCAAGGAGATATCTTTATCACCGTCACCGGAAACCGTGATGTGCTAACCCGGGAGCATTTCGTGAAGATGAAAGATGGCGCTATTCTCGCTAATTCCGGTCACTTTGACGTCGAGATCGATTTGAAGGCCCTACGTGAACTCGCTCCCGGTGAGGCTAGCAGGAAGGTTCGTCCATTGGTAGACGAGTACCTGGTGACCAACGCTGCTGGAGAAAACAACCGGGTCATGGTAGTCGCAGAGGGTCGGTTGGTGAACCTAGGGGCTGCAGAGGGTCATCCAGCTGCGGTCATGGACATGAGTTTTGCGAACCAAGCACTCTGTGCGGAGTGGCTTGTATCACAGGTCGGCCATCTAGAAAATAGGGTCTACCAGGTCCCGGTTGAGATAGACAAAGATGTGGCTCGACTAAAGCTAGCGACGATGGGCGTTAAAGTTGACGTCTTGACTGCTGCCCAGGAGGAGTATTTGGCTTCTTGGACCGTAGGAACGTAGCTTTACCGGCTTATATGGCAGGAATGCCTTTATGAGCTAGCCTTCTCAGCCGACACTATGTTAACTCAATGCTCTAGCGAGGTTTCTGCGGTATCTTTAAAGGCAGGAGCCCAGGTGGGCTTTGGGTGAGTGATCCAGGGAGGTGCTATGCAGGTTTCGATCCGAAACAAGGGATGTGATCTCGGCGATGAGGCTCGCAAAATAGTCATTGAGAGAACTGAAAGACTCGGAAAGTATCTCGATGGCCTAGAGAGGGCGGAGGTTGCTTTTGCCCTTGAGCCAAACCCCTCTATATCTGACAACCAGATTTGTGAGGCGACTCTATTCGGCCACGGTCATGTTGTTCGGGCGAAAGCGGCTGCACCAGAATTGCTTGGGGCGTACGATAGGGCCTACGAGCGCCTTGAGCACAGGCTTGAGAAGCTCAAGGGTAAGTTGGTCCGCCGTACCCACCCGCACCATCGCACGGCGAAGGTCGTCGACCCGCAGGTACTCTCGGACTCGCTAAGCGTACCGGTGACCAAGTCTAAGCAGTTCAGAATCGCCCACATGACTACTGATGAGGCCGTGTTTCAGATGGAGATGCTCGGCCACAGCTTTTATTTTTTCAAAAATAGTGATACCGGCGAGCCGGCGGTAGTGTATCTGAGGGGCGACGGTAGCGCTGGTGTAATTAACGCGGCGATAGCTGAGTAATCGAAACTACTAAAGAGCCCAACTACGGCGGTCGAGCCTTTCGCTGACTACGATGGAGGGCAAATGAGTATTTTCACTAAAGTTCTGCGCGCCGGCGAGGGGCGTAAGCTTAAGAGGCTCGCGGAAGTCGTTCCCCTTATAAACGAGCTAGAACAAGAGATAGCGCTTCTTTCCGACGAAGAGCTTGCGAGTAAAACCGTGGAGTTTCGTTCAAGGCTGGAAGGTGACGAAGACCTCGACGATCTTCTCGTCGAGGCTTTCGCCGTCGTGCGCGAGGCGGCAAAGAGAACGATAGGCCAACGTCACTACGACGTGCAGCTGATGGGTGGCATGGCGCTTCATTTCGGCGGGATAGCTGAAATGAAGACAGGCGAAGGTAAGACCTTAGTTTCCACGCTTCCAGTCTATTTAAATGCCCTTTTGGGGGAGGGTGTGCACGTTGTAACGGTCAACGACTACCTCGCACAGCGTGACTCGGAATGGATGGGTCGGGTTTATCGCGCACTTGGGCTTACCGTAGGAAGGGTTGGTGCACACGATCTATCGCCCGAAGGGAAAAGGGCCGCTTACAACTGCGATATCACCTATGGGACAAACACTGAGTTTGGATTCGACTACCTAAGGGACAACATGGCGACTTCCCTTTCAGATAGGGTCCAACGTTCTCATTACTATGCAATTGTCGACGAGGTGGACTCCATCCTCATAGACGAAGCGCGAACCCCGCTCATCATATCTGGACCTTCTGATGAGGGGGCCCAGCTCTACTACCAGTTTGCGGGTATCGTTCGGTCTCTAAAAAAGGACCTGCACTATGAGGTGGATGAAGAGAAAAAGACCGTTATTCCCACCGAGGAGGGCATCTCTAAGGTAGAGCAACTGACCGGCATTGAAAATCTGTACGACATCTCGGCGATGATCCAGCTGCACCAGCTCAATCAGGCGCTTCGGGCTAAGGAACTTTATCACCGCGACCGTGACTACATCGTGGAAAAAGGTGAAGTCAAAATAGTCGATGAATTTACCGGCAGGACCCTAGAGGGACGTCGTTGGTCTGAAGGTTTGCACCAGGCCGTAGAGGCAAAAGAGAGGGTGAGGATTAAGGAGGAGAACCACACTTGGGCCACGGTTACCCTCCAGAACTACTTCAGAATGTATGAAAAGCTTTCCGGGATGACCGGTACTGCCGAGACTGAAGCCGCCGAGTTCGCTTCCACTTATGGTTTGCAGGTGATCCCAATTCCTACGAACTTACCCATAAAAAGGGTTGATCTGGGAGATTACATCTTCAAGACTGAAGCCGCAAAGTTCGAGGCGATTGCGGATGACATAGAGCAGCGTTACTCCAAGGGACAACCGGTACTCGTCGGAACCGCCTCGGTACATAAGTCGGAAAAGCTTTCCCAGATACTGGCCAAGAGGTCTATCCCGCACAACGTCTTGAACGCCAAACTTCACGCTCAGGAAGCGCAGATCGTCGCACAGGCTGGCAGGATCGGGGCCATTACGGTTGCTACCAATATGGCCGGAAGAGGCGTTGACATTCTCCTTGGAGGAAATCCAGAGTCCCTAACAACCAAGAGGGCAATCGAGGAGGGGGTTGACTTAGCTACCGAAGAGGGTCTTGCGCTGATGGCCAAGATTTCGGAGGAGATTAAAGCTAAGTGTGCACAAGACGCTGAGGTCATTCGTGGCTTGGGAGGACTTTACGTTCTTGGGACCGAACGGCATGAGAGCCGAAGAATTGATAACCAGCTGCGAGGTAGGTCGGGCCGCCAAGGTGACCCCGGCGAGAGCCGTTTTTACCTTTCGTTAGAGGACGACCTAATGAGGCTGTTTTCGGGGGCCGCGGTCGGATGGCTGATGGACAAGACATTCCCTGATGACATGCCCATAGAAGCAAAGATGGTTTCAAAAGCCATCGAAAAGGCGCAGACTACGGTTGAAGCAAAAAATGCTGAGATTAGAAAAGACGTGCTGAAGTATGACGAAGCACTAGACGAGCAGCGCAAAGTTATCTACCAAAGAAGGCTTCAAGTGATTGAGGGTGAGGACCTTTCAGTCAAGACACTAGAGGTCCTTCAAAGCGTTATCTACTCACTGGTTGACGAATATTGCGTCGGTGAGTATGTCGAGGACTGGGACCTTGAGGGACTCGTGTCAGCGATGAAGAGATTTTGGGCTACGAAGTTTCTGATTGAAGACCTCGCCCAAGCAATAACCAAAGAGCAACTGATCGAGTCGATCCATCAGGAGGCACTCGAAAGTTATCAACAGAAAGTGTCCCGACTGCCAGGCGGACCCGATATGGCCAGGCAGATCGAACGAGAGGTAATGCTGCTAGTCATAGACCAGAAATGGCGTGAGCACCTAGCTGACATGGACTACCTACGAGAGGGTATCAACCTAAGGGCAATGGGTCAGCAGGATCCGCTTGTGGCTTGGCAGAGGGAAGCCTACGCTATGTTCGGCAACTTGATGGCTCGGATAGACGAGGAGTATCTGCAGTATGTGATGCAGGTGGAGGTCGTAGAACCCGAGCCAGTACAGATCGATCTTTCACAGGCGAGCTACTTCGGAGCTACTGATCCTGGAGATATTTCGCTACTCTACGCCGCCGACCCGGTTCCATCGGGAGTCGTAGCGGGCGCAGGGGAGTCTCCTCTGCCAGACAACGTGATTCAATTTGGTGAGCAGGCTTCGATGCCGATTCGAAAGTCTGAGAGCGAGAAGATAGGTCGGAACGATCCCTGTCACTGTGGCAGCGGTTTGAAGTTCAAGAACTGTCACGGGCGCTAGAGGAATATTTCAACACCGGCTTGACAAGGGATCACATTGAGGGATTTTTCATCTGATATTGCCGAGCTTCTGGTTCGCGTTGAGAGTGCCAAAGCCTACTTAGGCTTCGAAGGGCTGATGAAGGAACGCGATGATCTAGAGAAGGAGATTTCCGATCCCGAGCTTTGGGGTAATCCCGACAGGGCCAAGGCGGTTAATAAGAGATTTACCCAAGTGAGCGATGACCTTGGTATTGTCCTGAAGGTCCAATCTGAACTGGATAATATCCAAGCTGGAGTCGAGCTGGCCCAGGAAGAGGAATCTGAAGAACTCGAAGAGGAGATCGAGGGTTGGATAAAGAGACTCGGTTCGGATCTCTCTGCCCTTGAAACACGCTCACTGCTTTACGGTGAATTTGATGAGGGCGACGCCGTATGTGAGGTACACGCAGGTGCGGGGGGGACCGATGCTCAGGACTGGGCTGAAATGATGCTCAGGATGTATACCCGCTTTGCAAGCGAGCGTGGCTTTGAGGTTGAAATTGATGAGGTTACCGAGGGACAAGAGGCCGGGATTCTCTCGGCAACCTTTATCGTCAAGGGCCGATATGCCTATGGGGTATTCTCCGCTGAAAAGGGGGTCCATCGGTTGGTTCGAATTTCGCCGTTTGATTCACAGAAGAGACGCCAGACCAGTTTCGCTCGTCTTGAAGTAATCCCATTCATTGAGGATCTCACTGCCGAAGTGGACATCGATGAAAAAGACCTTCGGGTGGATACGTATCGATCTTCAGGTGCGGGTGGGCAGCACGTAAATAAGACCGACTCAGCGGTGCGAATCACCCATATCCCTAGTGGAATCGTAGTCTCATGCCAGAACGAGCGTTCTCAGCACCAAAATAGAGCCAAGGCGATGCAGATTCTGGCGGCCAAACTCGCCGATCTCCAGAGGCAACAGCGCAAAGATCAGATAAGTGCTATTTCTGGACCGACGGTGGACAATGCGTGGGGCAACCAGATCCGCTCCTATGTTTTGGCACCGTACCAGATGGTGAAGGACCACCGATCTAATTTTGAGGATCGTAATGTCATCGGGGTCCTGGCTGGAGACCTAGAGGGTTTTATAAGTAGTTTTCTAATGTGGAGGAGATCACAAGTCGAATAGTTCTAGTGGTGCGGTGGAAAATGGTTTTGGATTAGAATGTGTTGTCGACTTAGGGCTGCCGGTTTTAGCTGTGCGGTCATAATGCAAGCGGAAGGTGCGGTGCGATGATCCGGCTAGAAGGTGTTAGCAAGTCATACAAAGCAGGGCCACTGGCCCTAAATGATATTAACATCGACGTTGAGCGGGGGGAGTTCGTTTTTCTGGTCGGATCTTCTGGCTCTGGGAAGTCTACGCTACTCCGGCTGCTGCTACGGGAAGAGAGGCCCGATACTGGCCGGATCTGGGTAGCGGGTAAAGACCTAGGCCAACTTGCACCCTGGAAGGTTCCTTACTTCAGGAGGAATATCGGGGTTATCTTCCAGGATTTTAGGCTTCTTCCTAACAGGACGGCCTTTGAAAACGTAGCTTTCGCCTTGGAAGTCATTGGAAAGTCGAAGAAGACCATTTCGGTTCAGGTTCCCCAGATCCTTGACCTTGTTGGCCTTTCGGACAAGATGGGTAGACTTCCATCGGAGCTGTCCGGGGGTGAGCAGCAGAGGGTAGCAATAGCTAGAGCCTTCGTTAACCGGCCTCTGGTACTTCTGGCAGATGAGCCGACCGGGAACTTAGACCCCGAAACTACTTGGGGAGTTATGCGGCTCCTTGAAAGGATTAACCGAACCGGCACGACGGTAGTCATGGCAACTCATGACGTTGGAATTGTCGACTCGATGAGGCGTCGAGTAATCGAACTCGACCATGGAACCATACAGCGCGATCAGAGCAGGGGAATTTATGGGATTGGTGTATAGCGCAGTGTGTCGCTTTAGCCCTTGCAGATCTATTTGGATCGCTAGATTCGCCGAAGAAGTGGGGTTGTAATCTTGGCGATTTCAGTTGAATACGTGGTCAAAGAGACGGCGGGAAATCTGTGGCGTAATCGGCTTATGAGCTTGGCGGCAGTTTTGACCGTGGCGGTGAGCCTGTCTCTGGTAGGTGCCGCCTTGCTCATAAAGCAGGGTGTGTCGACGGCTACTTCACAGTGGCAAGGTGGCGTTCAGCTTTTAATTTTCTTCAATCCGAACGCTCCAACCAGTGAGAAGCGCTCGGTAGCTGTCCAGCTAAAACAGATGGCGGAGGTCAAGAGCTTTTTTTACGTAGATAGGGCAGCCTCCTATCAAGAGTTCAAGCGATTGATGGCTAATGAGCCTGACCTATTGAATGCTGTCACGGAGAAGCAGATACCTCCGTCCTATCGCGTGGTGCTGAAGGACCCTGCCGAAGCCCCCGCACTAGGAAAGATTTTTGCCGGACAGCCGGGAGTCAAGACTACCGAGTACAATTTCGGCGCCATCAAGACCATGCTGGACCTTTCGTCGATCGCTCAGGCGGTGATAATAGCGCTCGCCCTTGTACTGCTTCTTTCAGCTACCGTGCTGATATTCAATGTCATTAGGGTCGGAATATTCGCCCGACGGCGAGAGGTCTCGGTAATGAAACTTGTCGGTGCCACAAACTGGTTCATCAGGATTCCTTTTATGCTTGAGGGTCTGACCCAGGGACTTATCGGGGCAGTGGTAGCTGCTGCGGGTGTGTTAGGCCTGCAATCTCTATTCAATTATGCAATTAGCCACTTCGGCGTCAAGCTTTTAAGCGGTTTTGTGATAACCAGTTCAGACGTCATCTTTACCGAGATTTTCGTTCTGGCCGTCGGAATTGTAGTAGGTGCTGGTGGGTCGATGATTGCGGTTCGGCGCTATCTGGAGGTCTGAGACCGCTAGTTTCAAGGTGGAGGTCGGAAAGGGTTGGCCGATCAAGGCGCGTCTTCGAGGGTTCGAGAAGTTGGATTTTTAGATGGTGTTCGCTACCTGCGGCGTCCTACATCGGGGCCAGCGGTAATATTCGTCCATGGATTTTGCGGCTCGGGGGATCTCTTCGATGTTCTTTTCGATTCCGAGGCTCTTGGGGATTTTGACCTGATAGCGGTCGACCTTCCGGGGCACGGTGGCTCGGTAGGTTCGAGTGGCAGAGAAGGTCTGGAACCGGATCAGTATTTCGTTGGAGCACAACTGCGCGGGGTCGCCAGTCTCGTTGAAGACAAGCCAACGCTGTGGGTTGGGTGGTCCCTAGGTGCAATTCCAATCGCCGAGTTTCTCACGCAGGATGCGGGGGTAAATTCGTGTGGCGTCAATCTAGTGGGACCATCGTTTGCCGTTGGAAACAAAAAGGCTGTCGAACGTTCAGGTGAGGCCTTTAGCGCCTCGCTCAGGTCGATGCTTTCTGCTGAAAGGTCGGTGAGCGCCGATACCCTCCTCGAGTTCGCCAGGGTTGTCTGCTCAAAGGACCTTCCGCTTTTTAGGTTGGCCTTGGTGGGCGGGGCTTCATTGACGCCTTTGGCGGTAAGGCGAGCTACCTTGTCTCGAGACGTTGATGTCGAGGATTTTTATCGGCAACTACAACTCCCCCTGCTCATTACCCTTGGTGGAAGTGATCGCGTTATGGACTTTTCACCTGCGATAGAGATGGTAGGTGTCGGTTCATCCACGGCATCCTTGAGCGTCTACCCTGGAGTTGGCCACAGCGTCTTCGCTGAGGATACCGAACGATACTGTTCTGAGTTGGCCGAATTTGTGGAGTTTGCTATCGATCGGGCTCGCTCATAGCACCATCGGCCACCGAAAGGCTGCATAGTGGAAGGCTAATTTCAAAGCAAGCCCCACCTCTCGGTAGATTTACCACCGAGACCCTTCCTTTGTGCGTCTCTACAACACCTTTTACAATGGACAACCCGAGACCAACACCCTGGTTGGATCGAGAGGTGTCGTCTTGCCAGAAGCGGTCAAAGGAGTGTTCTAAACCATTTTGATTGAGGCCGGGGCCATAATCGGACACGCGCAACCTGCAGGTATTTTCTCTAGGGATCTCGTCGGCCTCGACCTCAATTGAACTGCCCGCTGGGGTATATTTGACTGCGTTGGTAAGTAAATTAGAAATTGCTTGACGCAGCAACAGTTCGTTTCCGAGCACCTTTGTGGACCCGGTAGTAGTAAATTGGATCCGCCTATCTTTGTTCAAGGATGCGAAGTCATCGCATAGTTCGGATGCCACGACGGCCAGTTCTACCTCTGTTGTATTTGGATCCCGTTCTTCGTCGAGTCGAGCTAGCAGGAGTAGGTCCTCAACTAAAACCTTCATCTTTTGGGACTCTTTTGAGATTCGAGACATCAGGGTTTCCAGGTCTGAAGGCGAGTTCTTTGCGCCGAGTTTAAAGAGGTCCGCATAACCCATTATCGAAGTAAGTGGGGTTCTCAGCTCGTGAGATGCGTCAGCTATAAACTTACGGAGTTTTTCTTCAGTTGCGTTACGCTCCTTGAAAGCCCCCTCTATCGTTTCGAGCATAGAGTTAATCGCCCTACCAACCCTGGACATTTCGGAGTATCTGGATTCAATTGCAACCCTAAGCGAGAGGTCACCCGACGAGATCTTGTCCGCGGTTTCGGCTATAGATTCAAGAGGGGCTAGGCCCCGTTTGAGTATCTGCAGTAGCACGATGCTGAGGGCAGCGGCGATGGCAATCCCAGTAAATGCTTCGGTAAACAGTAGGAGTTGAAGTTGCGAGTCGGTTTGATTTAGCGGAATCGCAACGAAGTAAAGGGGACGGTTTGGTGAGAAATCAACGAGCAGAACTCGATAACTTGATCCATCGGAGGCGACTTGGTCAAAATAGTACTGACCGGGCTGTTGGGCAATGGCTCGAGTTGATATGTCTAAATTCGGCACAGGGTTCTGCTCGCCGAAAAGTGAGATGGTTCGAACCGTAAGCGAGTTCGGTTTTATGATTCCGGCGATTGAGTCGACTGGGAGGGAAAGTGCGGGCTCCGGTGGCTTGCCTGGTCCGTTGAATCCGGATAACTCTCCAGCGCCGATGGGGCCGACTGGGCCGGGTTGGAGCCTCCTTTGTATAAATGGAACTGTGCCGGAAAGCTGCTGGTCAATCTTCGATATGAGTGCTGATTTGTATAGTTGAAACACTATCGTCGAGGAGGCCGTCAGGGCGATGAGCAGTGTCAACAAAAGTCCAAATAGGAGTCTCCTTCTTAGGGTCACCTATGCTCCTTGCGGGATCCTAACGGAATATCCTATGCCTCTTATGGTGTGTATCAATTTTGGCTCTTCGACATCGATTTTCTTCCTAAGATAACTTATGTAGGTCTCCAGCACACTTGCATTTGCGTCAAAGTCGTACTCCCAGATGTGCTCCAACAGCTGGACCTTCGATAGAACCGTCCGCTGATTTGACACCAAGTAATGGAGCAACCTGTATTCGGTGGGAGTTAGTTCTATTGATCTAGCGCCCCGCCTTACCTCACGGGTCTCTTCATTTATTTCGAGGTCTCCGATTGTAAGCAAGGGTGTGGATGACGGGATATTCTCAGCGCGTCTAAGAACCGCCTTGACCCTTGCGATTAGTTCTTCGATTGAAAATGGTTTAGTGACGTAGTCGTCTCCTCCAATACTGAGACCTTGGATTTTGTCTTGGGTGGTGTCCTTTGCAGTCAGGAAAATGATCGGTGTCGGGGTGCGATGCCCTTCAGCGCTTCGGATGCGCTTGACCACTTCGAAACCGTCTAGCTCGGGGAGCATTACATCTATTATCAGTAGATCCGGTCTTTCGGAAGTCCAGATCTCGAGGGCTCGCCTACTGTCATTTGCGCTCAGTGCCTCAAAGCCGTTGTAGCGGAGACCCATTTCCAACAGCTCCGTTATATGCTCTTCGTCGTCGACTACCAATATCTTCGCCACGTCAACATCTTTACGCGCTTTGCTTGGAGAATACTCCATCTTGGATCAACTTTTCCATGGCTTTTGTCCAAATAGTAGCTTCGTGGGTGTCCGGGAGTTAGTTTTAGAGGTATTGGGCGAATCCAACACCTTTCGAAGGGACTGGTTGTTATCCACATAGTTCGTAAGAGACGATTCTTAGTCTTCTCAACAATCTGGGTCAGCCTGATGTTGCTTGTGCAAATGAGTGCGGTTGCGAGACTCCAAGAGTCTGGAAATTCGATCTGGCAGACTTCTCATCAAGTCGGGGCGAGTCTAGCTAGCTTTAGTGGGTCTGACCCTACGTCAAATTTGGCGCCCCAACCCGATTTCAACACTATTTGCGGTATCCAACCCAACGAATCGACTTCATGCAGCTCTGCGGCCCTATCGGCCTTGAATCGAGCGCAAGAACTCGAAGGGGTTGCACCGATCAACCTTCCAACTAACTACCCATTGCTTTCCCCAGCTGAGCAGCTTTTTGTTCTGGTGAATCTCGAACGTGCTTCGCGCGGCCTAGCCGTCTTTGATGGGATGAGTCCGACCTTGAACCTAATTGCGCAGCAAGGCGCGATCCAAGGCCAAGATCCTACTTGGAATCAATATGCGTACCCATGGGCTTCAGATTATGGTTACGGCCTGCCAAATGCAATAGCAATGGTGTACGGCTGGATGTACGATGATGGTCCTGGATCTCCTAATGTAAGTTGTTCGATCGACACCCCCGGAAGTTGCTGGCAACACCGAAATAACATTCTGCAGGACTTTGGGACCAATTCACCTTCCATGGGGGCCGGGTACTACACCGCTAGCTCTGATGTGGCATCATACGCGATCATAGAGTCTTCGTACGTGTCAGCAAGTTACTCCATAACTTGGAGTCAGGAGGCGCCACTTATACCGAAGGTCGAGGGTGACGCCGGCTACTTCGGGTCGACGGGGTCGACCCTGTTGGGCAGTCCGGTAGTCGATATTGTTCCGTCTCCTGATGGCAAGGGCTATTGGCTGGTCGGTGCGAACGGCGGAATTTACACCTTTGGCGACGTGGGATATTTCGGGACGATGGAGTCGTCCCAGTTGCATGCTCCAATCGTGTCGATGGCTGCCACTCCTGATGGCAAGGGCTATTGGCTGGTGGCCGCAGACGGGGGAGTCTTCAGCTTTGGAGATGCAGTCTTTTATGGCTCGATGGGTGGAGTAAGACTAAATGCTCCAATCGTGTCGATGGCTGCCACTCCTGATGGCAAGGGCTATTGGCTAGATC
>JAKCBW010000016.1 GCA_021842145.1 Actinomycetes bacterium | reverse complement strand
ATCTATTGGAAGTTTCGTAAGGAGACCTACTCTCCGGACTCAGCTCCGGGCCCAAGGGCTTTGCTGTCATTTCTTAGCTGGTCTTTTAATGAGCGCCATCGACGCTAACAGACCCAGTTCGATATGTTTAGCGATAACCGCAGCCCGGAGGGCGGACCGAAGACAATAGGCCAATGTGGGGCATATTGCTGAGTATGCCAGCTTGAGGCTTCGGTTATTTGGGCGCTATGCGCTCGACGCCAGCGAGCCTATTAGCTATGATTTAAGTCGTGGATTGGCATTACCAATACTTGAGTCGTGCACTCGGCGGAGATGCTTTGCAAAAGCGAGTTAGGGTCGCCCTTACTTGTGGATCTTTGGTGGCGTCAGAACCAATAAGTTGTGGTAGCTGACCAGTGTCCAGGGCTCTCGTACTTAATGCAAGTTACGAAGCTCTCTGCGTAGTCACCTCACAAAGGGCTCTGGTGATGGTTTTAAATGACAAGGCGGAGCTCCTACACTCGACTGAAAATGTGTTTAGGTCGGAGAGATACGCCTTTCCAGAGCCATCCGTTGTGAAGTTAACACATTTCGTGAGGGTGCCGTTTCCATCTCGGATCGCGCTATCTCGTCGAGCCATCTTTGCGCGAGACAACCATCGGTGTCAATACTGTGGTGCGCAGGCGGAGAATGTCGACCATGTCATCCCACGGTCTAGGGGCGGCTCGCATAGCTGGGATAACGTGGTCGCTTCGTGTAAAAACTGCAATTCAAGAAAAGAGGACCGATTGCTATCTGAGACCAATTTCGTCCTCAGGTCTAGACCGACCGCCCCAAAGGGTCGAGCCTGGTTGATAGCCATCGGTTCAACTCAACCTGACTGGTTGCAGTACTTGCAAGGTGCGCAATCGGCCTAGTCTAATCTCGATGAATTCCAAGCGATGGCGGGTTTTAGTTGCAGACGCTCCCGCTCAGGTATGTCACGACTATGAACCAGACGACCGTGACGCACGGGTCCTACTCCTGTGTAGGCCAACTTCTAGGTCCGTGGTACTCGGAGCCGCTCAGAAGGCGGATCTATTCGAAGCATCTGTTCTCAGTTCGCAGGGTTTTGAACTTGCTAAGCGTTCTTCGGGTGGGGGAGCGGTAATTGTCGAGCCAAAGGGCCAGCTGTGGGCGCATCTCTTTATCCGTCCCGATGATCGGCTTTGGGAAAATGACGTACTTGTTGCTTTCGATTGGATTGGGGAACTTTCGGTTGCCTTTTTTGAGTTCTTGGGCCTGAATGATGTTTCGGTCTCAAGGACTAAGGGGCAAAGCGCGGGTCTTTCCAGACTTATCTGCTTTGCCGGAGTCGGTCTTTCTGAAGCAACTTGGCGAGGCAAGAAGATTTCTGGGGTATCGCAGCGCCGCAGGCGCAACTACGCAAGTTTCCAGTTTCAGCTTTTGCTGGGTGACAACCAGAGCCAACTTGTCGATCTTTTGGATTTGAGTGGTTCGTTGGAATGTGCGGTTACCCCTCCGTTGAATGTGTCAGGGGTCAATGAGATGGATCAAGCCACAATTTTTGAAGTTGGGATGCTTGAAACCGCCTTGATTGAGACTTTGGTCGGACTGAGACTCTAGTCAAAGAGCAAAGAGCAAAGAGCAAAGAGCAAAGAGCAAAGAGCAAAGAGCAAAGAGCAAAGAGCTAGAGGTCAGCCGACCTCTCCGGAGTTGCCACCAGAAGGTCATTACCAGAAGGAGTATGCAATGGCGAAAGAAAAAGGCTTCTCCATAAATATCTCCAGCTAAGGAGCGATTGGCCCAGGACTACGCATTACTGGCCGTCATTTTTGAAGCCAACCTCTTCATTTCCAACATCAGGGTAGTAAGCATTGCGACTCTCGCAAACATTTGTAGTCGATACGAAGCCGCTATCCTCGGCCAATCTACATCTGCCCAGGGCATAAAGGCGCATTTCCTTGCCATCTCCCCCACGCCAACGGTTCCTTTTATGGCGTTGATTTCTTCGCCCCCCGCTTGGCGGTAATTCATGCTTTTAGAACGACTCCCGTTTTAGTGCTGTGCGTGGGCAGGAATTCGAATAAGTGGCGACAAAACCACAAAAAGTCGTGAAAATTGTGGCATCGTGGGTTAAAAGGGGTTACTGTGGATGGAAGTGGGGATCGAAAGCCCTTTAGGAGTCCGTATGTAGATGGACGACTTGGGTTTGCGGCAAATTTGGTGGCTGATCTTAAAGAGGCGAGTGGGCAAAGTTGTGGTCTAGCCAGGAGTTGGAAGCGAGGTTTTTTGGTGCTTTCGAGCACAGCCTCGACGTGAAGGGCAGGCTTACCCTTCCGGCGAAGTTCCGTGTGCACTTTATTGACCGCTGTTTCGTGGCCCAGTCTCAGTTCGGCGACCCGTGCTTAGCGGTGTGGCTCCCAGAGGATTTTTTCGGGTTCGCTTCAAAGATCAATAATGACCAATGGGCGGACGACGATACGAGGCGTTCATTGCGCTCTTGGGCCAGGGAAGCATTCGAGTGCGAAATAGACAAACTCGGCCGAATCGCACTGCCTGCAAATCTGAGGCGCTTCGCGTCGCTCAGCAAGGAAGTCCTTGTACACGGGGCGGTCGGAACCGTCGAGCTTTGGGACCCAGCGACATGGTCGCGTTATAAGGATGAGACGAGCTGATGGAAACTCCCAAAGATCAGCACTCAGATTTCGACAAGCAAGCCCCTTCGCCATCATTTACTCATTCCCCGGTGATGGTCGACGAGGTGCTGAGCTACGTCTCCATTGCACCCAAAGGACTTGTGGTGGACGTCACGGTAGGTTTGGGTGGACACTCATCGGCGATATTGGAATCCATCGAAGGTAGCCAGCTACTTGGTATGGACCGCGACCCAAGGGCGCTCGAAATAGCGGAAGCCCGCCTTAGTCAGCAATTTACTGGACGTTATCGATTGGCGCTGGCCAGGTTTTCTGACCTAACGGCCGAAGTCAACAGGCTGGCGGGCGGAGACTTTATCGCCGATAGTCCGGGGGTTTCGGCGGTCTTTGCCGACCTTGGTGTCTCCTCAATGCAATTTGACGACCCCGAGAGGGGGTTCTCGATTAGGTCGGATGGACCTCTGGATATGAGGATGGGTCCCACGACGTCGAACCTAACCGCTGGTGAGATTGTAAATCGGGCAACCTTCGACGAACTGGTCAGGTTGTTTCAAACCCAAGACGAACCACACGCCAAGCGGATAGCGGGGTCGATTATCAGCAGTCGTCCTATCGAGACCACTTTTCAGCTCGCAGAACTTGTGGAGAAGGCGGTCCCGTATCATTTTCGAAAGGGCCACATCCACCCGGCCACCCGGATATTTCAGGCCCTTCGAATAGAAGTCAACGACGAGGCGAACGAACTCGACTCGCTCCTTTCACAAGCATTGGACCTCGTCATGCCGGGGGGCGTGATCGTTGTCCTTTCCTACCATTCAGGAGAGGATCGGGTCGTCAAAGATCGATTTCTCGAAGCTTCAACTGGCGGGTGCAGGTGCCCAAAGGCGCTCGGCTGCGTGTGCGGAGCCATTTCTAGAGGAGCGGTACTGACCAGGGGCGCCAAGCTTCCAAAGAGGACCGAGACTGAGACGAATATTCGATCGAGGAGTGCTCGCTTGAGGGCTTTTCAGATCAGCGGAGGTGAGTAATGGCATATGCTCCTTGGAATGCCCTTAGGGAGGCGAGTTACGACCCGGAGTTCGAGAGGGCCTACCCGTCTTTCCCACCAGCCCGGGAGGATTCAAAAAAGCCCGATCTGAAGGTTCTGGTAACTTCAAAGAGATCCATCTCGATCCCGAAGCGTATCCTGCCCGCCCTTTTCTTGGTGCTAATCGGCGGTGGCCTGCTGGCTACCGTGTGGGCACGTTCTGAGATGGCAACGTATCAGATGCAGTTGATAGCTACCGAACAGGCGATGGCAACCGCCCAGAGTTCCCACGAACAGCTACTCCTCGAGACGTCGAATCTTGATTCTCCGAGTCGGATAGTCGGATACGCTTCATCCAAGCTCGGTATGGTCTTCCCGGGTACTATCAAGGTTCAAGCTAATTCTGGTGTGGGTCCTTCTACCAAGGTGCTCAGCCTGCCCACCCCGGTCACCGAGACCCAGCTTCCATTGCCGGCCGGCTCGGATTCGACCCAACTCCCCCCGAGTGGTAGTGCTAACCATGGCTGAAGGGCGAGGTACTTCTAGGGATAAGCGACACTGGGGCCTGCCAAAAGCGCGCTTGAGTGTCTTCATAGGCCTCTTCTTGTTGGTTTCGACGGTACTGACCGGAAGGCTCTACGAGATCGTGCTGAATCCGTCGGTCCATTACTCGAATATGGCCCAGTCAGAGAGCTATAGTTCATTCGCTATCCCCGCTGCCAGGGGCACAATTACCGACTCCAGCGGTAATCCCTTGGCCCTGAGCGTCCCCAGGAAAAGCGTGGTCGCAGATCCACTGCTTGTCACCGACCCGGTAGTGGAGGCCAACCTGTTAGCCGGGGATCTTGGTCTGTCAGATCTTTCGATTCGGTCTGCATTGTTGCAGCCTACGCAGTTCGCTTACATTGCAAGGCTGATACCAAATAGCATCGCAGCAACGGTGCAAGGCCAGATAGACGCCAGGAAGCTAAACGGGGTGTCGCTAATTACCGAGATGAAGCGCGTTTACCCCGCTGGTCCGCTCCTTTCACCCGTTATCGGTCAGACAAATGCCTTCGGATCAGGGGTCTCGGGGCTCGAATACCAGTACAACTCGATTCTTTCCGGGCGTGCTGGTTCAGAAGCCATGAAGGTTTCGGTCGCCGGGCTCGCACTGCCCGACGGGGTAACCCAATACCAAGCTCCGAGGGCCGGAGACAATATCGAGCTGACGATCGATTCAAGCCTGCAATACGTAACCGAGCATGCGCTGGCGGCACAGGTGCAGTCGACAAAGGCGATTTCGGGAACGGCAGTAGTCATGGACGTAAAGACCGGCGATATTTTGGCCATGGCCAACATAGCTGCCCCGACACCAAAGGGTCAAAGTAACCCAGCCAATACCGCCATTCCGGTTGGCTCGCCGAGGGCCTTGCCTGAGGAGGCGGCGACCAACTTAGCGGTGACCACCGTATACGAGCCGGGTTCGGTGGCGAAACTGGCAACTTTTACAGCCGCACTTGAGAAAAAGGTCATTACGCCTTCTACGGTTTTGACCGTCCCGGATCACATGCTCATCGACGGTTCGCTATTTCATGACGCCGAAGTTCATCCAGTTGAGCAGCTCACTCCGGGACAGATTCTTGGACAGAGTTCAAACATTGGTACTATCGAAGTAGCCAAAATGCTGGGGAAGCGTACCATCACGGCTTCAATGCAGAGATTTGGTTGGGGCCTTCCAACGGGGCTAAATTTCCCCGGAGAGTCACAGGGATTTCTCGACCCGTTGAGTAGATGGTCCGGTACAGCCATCGGTTCCGTACCGATTGGGCAAGACGAAGCCTTGACGCCCTTGCAGGTTCTAGACGCCTACAATTCGGTTGCAAACGGCGGAGTTATGACTTCGCCTAAGCTGGTGAAGGCGATAACTACACCCTCCGGGCGTACGATATCTCCCAATTATCCAAAGTCCAAGAGGATCGTATCCGCTCCTATCGCAAAGACCATGAGGAACCTACTTGAAAATGCAGTAGGTGCAATGGGTACCGCACCTTCCGCTGCGATCCCGGGATATCGGGTGGCCGGCAAGACCGGCACCTCCCAAAAGCCCTATCCGAATAGACCCGGTTACCAACCCGGCGCATTTTGGGCCACGTTTGTGGGATTCGCCCCTGCCTCTCACCCGGTGCTATCGGCGATTGTCATGCTCGACCAGCCGACCCAGATCTACGGCGGAGAGGTTGCGGCACCGGTTTTCTCACAGATTATGTCTTACGCTCTGGCCAAGTACCACGTCACGCCGAGCGGCACCGTACTATCACCCACACAGGTGGCGGCTTTGAATGCCAAGTCGGCGCTCAAAAGTGCAATTAACTCCGCATCACAAATCGCATCTCAGCAATCAAAGGCACCGACTTTCGCCTTGAGCTCAGCTAGGGGTGCAAAGCAGACCGGGAATACCTCTCCAAGCTCATCCCCAACTACGATCTCTATGACTAGGGCAGTTCGTCTCAAGGTTCAAGGCGGTAGGTGAAGCTTGATCAGCTGCACCTATCTTGTAATGAGTCCGAAAGAAAAGGCTCGATGTCGGTGGAGTAGGTTGAGGGCCAATGGCAATCGTTGGGGTATGCATTTGAGGTTAACTGAACTCATAGGGGCGCTAGAGGATTACGAATTGGTCGACCCACGAGCTTCGATCGAAGACATCGAGGTGACCTCCTTGGTGATGGATCATCGGGAGACTGACAGCCAGAGCGCCTTCTTTGCATTAGCGGGAAGTCATTTTGACGGCCACAACTACGTCAAGGCCGCCCTCGATCGTGGGGCTCCGGTGGCCTTCGTACAACATCGGGTTGATTCCGATATCCCTCAGGTTGTTCTCTCTAAGGGTGATCCGAGGACCCATCTAGCCCTGCTCTCCGCCACACTATGGCGCAGACCTTCTGAGGAGTTGACCGTTCTCGGTGTTACTGGAACTAATGGTAAGACGACCAGTGTCCACCTGCTTAGCTCGATCCTGCGTTCGCTTGGGGTAAAAACTGATGCACTCGGTACATTGTGGGGGAGGCTGACTACCCCAGAGGCACCCGAACTCCAGAGAAAGCTAAGGGAGTTCAAAGACGCCGGGGATGACGCAGTTGCGATGGAGGTCTCCTCGCATTCGCTGGTGATGCACCGGGTCGACGGGGTATCTTTCGACGCAGCACTTTTTACCAATTTAAGCCAGGATCACCTGGATTTCCACCACGATATGGAGACCTACTTCAAGGCCAAAGCCATGCTTTTCGATCCTGCAAGATCGCAGTTGGGAGTGGTAAATAAGGACGACCCCTACGGCGAGCTGCTATTGAGTATGCGAGGCGATTTGATCCCATATTCGATTAGCGATGCCCGGGACCTCGGACTAGACGCCTCAGGAATCACTTTTTGCTGGCGAGGCCACTCAATAGTCTCCCCGCTAAATGGCCTGCACAACGTCTATAACATTCTGGGGGTCCTGACGACCCTGGTGGCTCTTGGGTGGGATGAATCTTCGGTAGCTGAGGTCGTTCCGTTGGTAGGTACGCCAAATGGTCGGATGGAGCTGATCGCAAGCGACCTGCCGGTGTCGGTGTTTGTCGACTACGCCCATACTCCAGCGGCGCTGGAGGCTGCCCTTTTGGCTTGCAGGACATTGGACCCCAAGAGGGTGCTGGTGGTCTTTGGGTGTGGCGGTGAGCGCGATAAGCAAAAGAGGCCAAAGATGGGGAGTGTCGCATCCTCATTGGCCGACGCTACCTTCGTTACTTCAGACAATTCGCGCAATGAAGATCCGGCGGAGATTGCAAAAGATATCCTACTTGGCGTCAAGAAAGGGTCCGAGGTGATCCTGGAGCTGGATAGAAAGCGTGCAATAGAGCTGGCGGTCAATATGGCAGAGGAGGGCGACCTCGTCCTTATTGCCGGCAAGGGACACGAGACGACTCAAAGGATCCAAGGCACTGAGGCCCACTTTGACGACCACGAGGTGGCTCGACAGATCTTAAAGTCCAAGTTCGGCTGGTCTGCTAGTTGATAGCCGTACTGATTTCGTCGATCTTCGCAATAATCGTATCAGCGGCATTGACTTCGACGCTGGTGATCAGGCTCTCTAGGCGTGGCATAGGTCAACAGATTAGAGAAGAGGGGCCTAAGAGGCACATCGTAAAGGCGGGCACTCCCACCATGGGAGGTATCGCCATTATCTCTGCGGTAGTGCTCGGGTATATCGTCGCACACGCGAACCTTGGAGTAAGTTTTACGCGCCAAGGGATTCTGGTGATCGCGGTAATATTCGGAACGGGACTCGTCGGATTCTGGGACGACTACTCAAAAGTCAAGATGAACCGCAATCTCGGGTTGTCGAAGACCAAGAAGATTACTGGACAGTTTGCGGTAGCCCTTGTCTTTGCCCTACTGGCCAGGTTCTGGGCGGGTCACGGATCGGAAGTAAGCCTAGCCAGGGTCGGGAGTGCGACTTTTCATCTGGGGTCCGTTGGTTGGATCGTTTTCGCAGTGTTGGTGGTGGTCGGATCTTCAAATGCCGTCAACCTCACCGATGGGCTCGACGGGCTTGCTACCGGGTCGTCGATCTTTACCTTTGGGGTCCTCGGTCTGATCGCATATTGGCAGTTCCGCCACGCGAGCCTCTACGGAATCAAGGATGCTCTGGACTTCGCGGTAATAGCGGCGTCGATGACCGGAGCGCTTACCGCTTTTCTCTGGTTTAATGCTCCTCCAGCGAGGATATTCATGGGTGACGTCGGATCCCTGGCTATAGGTGCGGGACTCGGTGCACTCTGCCTAATGATGAATTTGGACTTTCTACTCCCCATACTCGGTGGACTTTTCGTCATTGAAACGATGTCGGTGATACTCCAGGTCTTTAGTTTTAGGGTCTTCCACAGACGAATCTTTAAGATGGCTCCGATCCACCATCACTTTGAGCTTTTGGGTTGGCCCGAGACGACGGTAATTATCCGTTTCTGGATACTCGCCGGGATATTTACCGCTTTGGGAGTCGGAGTTTTCTACGCCGACTTTGTATCTCTGGGTACGGTGGTGAAGTGAGAGGTACGCCGCTTGTGGTCTCTAAGGCGGTCGTCGTCGGTTATGGCGTGTCGGGCCAGGCGGCGCACAGGGCGCTTAGTCGCCTTGGCTCAGAGGTGATCGTTATAGAAGATTCCTCCGATCCAGCGCTTAGGGGGTTAGCGAAGAGCCGGAATGCGATCGCAGCATTTCGAAGTGACGAGCTTGCCCTATCGCTGGATGCGAAGTGGCCCGATCTGGTCGTGGTCTCCCCAGGGGTCCGGCCGAGCCACGTCGCACACCATTACTTCGAAGCCCCGGTAATTTCCGAGTTGGAGCTCGGTTGGCGGATGACCGATCTGAAGGTCATTGCGATAACTGGGACGAATGGTAAAACGACGGTAACTACCCTCGTCGACTCGATGCTCGATGAGAGCTCGATCAGATCCATACCGTGCGGCAACTACGGAAGACCCCTCGTCGGTCTGAGTGACGACGAGGGCTGGGCCGTGGTTGAAGCAAGCTCTTTTCAACTCAGTACCATTAGCGAATTTGCACCCGATGTGGCGGCGATCGTAAACGTTACCCCCGACCATCTGGATTGGCACGGTGGATTTGAAAACTACCTTGGAGCCAAGCTGCGAATATTCGAGAACGTCGGAGCTGGCTCTTTCGGGATAATGCCGTCTGATTTCTCGTGGCGACCGCCGGAGTTGCCTTTTAGTGTCTTGACATTTGGCGCAGATTCAGGCGACTTCTTCGCGTCTGAAAAGGAGCTGATCTCTCCATTTGGAGTGATCGTTGCAAAGTCCGATCTCAAAAAGGCCCTCCCACATGACATTTTGAACTTTCTAGCCGCTTCGGCGTGTGCCATTTCGGCTGGGGCGTCGCTCGAGGCAATCGGCCGAGCGTGCAAAGGGTTCGAGGGGCTCGAGCATCGCATGGAAGTGGTGGCAGAATTTGCCGGAGTGAGGTTCATCAACGACTCAAAGGCGACGACCCCTGCTTCGGTGGTAGCGGGGCTTTCCGGACTTCGTAGGTGCGTGTTGATCGCCGGTGGAAGAAACAAGGGACTCGATTTTGAGCCACTTTTGAGCCAATGTGAGAAGCTAGCCGGAATAGTGCTCATAGGGGAATCGACCGAGGAGCTAAACCAACTTTTTATCGGTGCCCTCGAGCCTTCAAAGATCGTTCGGGCGAAGTCGATGAAAGAGGCAGTTCAGGCTGGTTATGCCCTTAGTGGTTCGTCGTGTGACGTTATCCTTTCGCCTGGAGCGACATCTTTCGATTGGTATTCGGGCTATGAGCAAAGAGGTCTTGATTTCAAAAAATGCGTTACTGAATTGGTCAATTCTCTTGAGGGGTGACAGATGGACCTAATAAAAAAGTATTTCGGTAAAAATGCCGAGGCAGAGGATCTCTATCGATCAATTTTTTGGCAGATTGCGTTTCTTAGCCTTTTTGGGGCGATCATGCTTTTTTCGACCACCTATACGACGAGCATTTTGGGGCACTCCTCGCCGCTATCGCTGTTCATAAAGGGGATGATTTGGGTTCTGCTGGGTTGGGTAGTCTTCAGTATTGCCTCCAGGGTGATACCGTCTCGAATCGGAAGCTGGACGGTGCCTCTTCTACTCCTTTCGATACTGAGCCTTATGGTGGTCCTCATTCCCGGCCTCGGCCGCTCGGTACTCGGCGCTCGGCGGTGGATCCCCTTGGGGCCATTTCAGTTCCAACCTTCCGAGTTAGTTAAATTGGCTCTGGCGCTCTTTGCCGCCAAGGTGCTCTCCTCGAAGCGAAGGAGTTTTGCATTCAGAGAGTCGACACTTCCCGTGCTGATTATCCTCGGGGTTATTGTCATTTTGGTTATGGCGGAGCCCGATATGGGGACGACGATGGTGGTGGCGCTGATCGCGTTTGGCTCTTTGACCCTTGCGGGTGTACCGAAAAAGCAGCTTTTCGTGATTGCGCTCCTTGGCTCGCTGGCTGGTATATATTTTGCATTCGGGAAGTCGTATCGTGCCCAGAGATTGATGTCTTTCCTGCACCCTTGGTCACACAGGACCGGGGCCAGCTACCAGGAAGTGCAGTCGCTAGCGGCATTCGCGTCCGGACATATTTTTGGGACCGGTTTAGGCGCCGGACAGGCAATTTGGGGCTACCTCCCCAATGCAAGCTCGGACTTCATATTTGCCGTTGTAGCCCAGCAACTCGGTCTCATCGGGTCGTTGGTGTTGATTCTGCAGATGGTTTTGCTAGTTATCACGCTGGTCCGGATTGCATCTAGGGCCGCGGTGAGCTTCGATGGCATCTTTGTTGGTTCCGTCGCATGCTGGATTGGTGGACAGGCTCTGCTAAATATCGGGGCAGTGGAGGGAATCTTGCCGGTGACCGGCGTCCCACTACCTTTAATCTCTTCGGGGGGATCTTCGACCATAGTGGTGATGTGTGCCTTAGGCCTGGTAAGGGCGACGCTACGCAACTCAAAGGTCGAATTCGCAGTTTTGAATTCCGATTCGAAGCAAGCAAACTATCGATTGGCGAGTAGTAGATTACGCGCCGTTGGCCCATTCGATCACGTGTTCTCGGGCTTGGTCTCGTCGCTCAGGGATCGAAAGGCTAAGTCATCACGGGTGCCAAGTAGCCTGGGTAAAGGTAAAAGGTCCAACAAGTTGATTGGGCACCTTGGAGACCTTAGAGTTAAGCATTACGGCAACTCTGGCGGAAGGAGGGCTCGTTTGCAGGAGACTTCCCGCTCAAGGGAACGTTCAACTACCGGGGGTAGTCGGTGAGCCAAGTGGATGTGGTGATCGCCGCAGGGGGCACCGCTGGCCACATGCTGCCTGCGATAGCGCTGGCGGACGAGTTGTCGAAAAGGGGAGTCGCAAAATCGGCGATATCCTTCGTGGGTTCTGGAAGGGGTCTCGAGGATTCGATCTTTGCCGGTAGTGGCTACCGGGTAATCAAATTCAAGGGCCGAGGTATGCCAAGGAGGAGTCCGTGGGGAATACTAAGGTCGATCTGGTCTAACCTGATCGCAACTATCGAAATTCTTCCAACCTTGATGTCGCTAAGGCCCAAGGTCGTGGTCTCCTTTGGGGGGTACTATTCGGTGCTTCCTGCCCTCCTCGGACGATTTGAAGGCGCCCAGGTGGTCACGATTGAGCAAAATTCCGTACTCGGAATGGCGAATAGGATCGTCGCTAACTTTTCTCAGGCACTCTGCGTACCCCCCTTTTTTGTCAAGGAGAGCGGCTCAACCAGGCCGGTAGTGATCGGTAACCCGCTTCGCAGGGAGGCAATTGAACTACGCTCTTGCCAGGTGCCCTCAAGGTCAGAGGTTAAGGCCAATTTGGGCCTCGGCTCAGAGGAATTTATGCTGTTGTGCTTTGGGGGATCACTCGGAGCGACCTTTTTGAACGAGCTTATCCCTCAGGTCGTACCGATGCTCAAAGAGGGGATCTCGGTGGTTCATGTCTCGGGCGAACGAGATTTCAACAAGGCCCAACTTGCCGCAAAGGAGAAAGAGCTTGTAGCTCCTCGATACCAACTTTTGAGCTACCATTCGGAGTTGTATCGACTTATCTACGCCGCCGACCTGGTTTTAAGTCGCTCGGGGGCTTCCACTATTGCTGAGCTGGCCGCATTTGGGACCCCAGCTATTTTTGTTCCTCTTCCTAACGCACCAGATGATCATCAGCGACTAAATGCCGGCGCAATAAGGCAAAAGGGTGGAGCCATTTTGATCGACCAAGCCGAGGTGGAGCCGACTAAGTTAGCCGAGACTATAAATGGCTTAGCCGCTGACCCAGCGGAACTGGCGAAGATGGCCGAAGCTATCTCAGGTTTCGCAGTCTTAGACGCAACGGAACGAACCGCAGACGTGATTGCGCCTTTTTTGAGCTTACCAGAAAGTCGAGGTCGGTGATGGAGCTTACAAGCATGGAACTAAATAGCACTGACAAAGTCCACATTATTGGAATCGGTGGGGCAGGAATGAGTGCCCTTGCGACGATACTTCACCAGCGGGGCTATTCGGTGACCGGGTCCGATTTGAAGGCTTCGGCGATCATCGAAAAACTCGTCGCACTAGGCATTGAGGTCAACATTGGTCATGACGTTGAAAACATCAAGGGAGCCGATGTCGTCGCGTACTCTTCGGCGGTCAGAGAGTCTAATCCTGAGCTGAAGGGCGCGAGGGAGTCCGGGAAAAAGGTGATGGATCGGGCGAGCCTATTGACCGAGCTTTGCAAGGGCCTAAAGGTCATCACCATTTCTGGTACCCACGGCAAGACTACAACGACTTCGATGATGAGCCTAGCTTTAGTTGGAGCGGGTCTGGATCCTACCTTCGTAGTGGGTGGCGAGCTAAATGAAGTGGGAAGCGGCGCTAGGTCTGGTTCGTCTGAATTTATGGTCGTCGAGGCCGACGAGAGTGACGGTACTCACCTAAGGATTCCCTCCTATCTGGCAATTTTGACTAACGTGGAGCCCGACCATCTAGATTATTACGGCTCGCTAGAGAATTTAGAGGCCGCCTTTTCCCGTTACATTGCGGGATCAACGATGCCCGCAATCGTGTGCGCTGACGATGGAGGTGCTATGAAGGTCGCTGCGGGGGCGCCCTTTCTTAGCTATGGATTTTCTCCCAAGGCAGACTTTAGGATCGATGAACTGGAACTATTTGAGGATGGATCGAGGTTTTCCCTCTTCAGGGATGACAGGCGGCTAGTACAACTTAGGTTGGCTATACCAGGTAGACACAATGTACTCAATGCCTCTGGAGTACTCGCGGCATCTAGCACCCTCGGTTTGTCGATGGAAGCGGTAGCCGTTGCCCTCTCCCGTTTTACTGGAGTTGCGAGACGATTTCAACCCAAGGGAAGCTTCAATTCGGCGCCATTTTACGATGATTACGCCCACCTCCCATCGGAGATCTCGGTAACACTCCAGTCTGCAAGGCAGGTTGGCGGGGGTCGACGGGTGGTGGCAGTTTTTCAGCCCCATCGGTATTCTCGGACCAAGGAGCTTGCCTACCAACTCGGCAAAGCCCTGGCGGGCAGCGATTTCGCAGTAGTCGCCGACGTCTACTCTGCCGGGGAGGCGGCGATTCCCGGAATTTCCGGCCTAGCGGTGGCCGAGGCGGCAAGGGAGTTCCTTGGAGACGACCGAGTGTTATACCAGCCGTCTCGTTCCGAACTCGCCAAGAGTGTCGCAAGGATCGTGCGTCCGAATGACCTGGTAGTTACGCTCGGTGCCGGAGATATAACGGCGCTATTTTGGGAAATTAAAGAGTTCCAAAGTGCCAAAGAGTGAAAGTTGGGCTAAAGACCTCAAAGCCCTGCTAGGGCCGAACCTTCTACTTGATGCGCCACTAGGCGCCCTCACTACCTATCGCAGTGGTGGGAACGCTCGGGCATTTGTTACCCTAAATTCGATGGCGGAGATTGAAGGGCTGGCCAGAGCTTTGCAAAAGGTGGCCATTCCGGAGTTACTCATCCTTGGCAATGGCTCAAACCTACTGGTGTCCGACAATGGATTTAATGGTCTAGTTGTAAGACTCTCCGATTCCTTTGGGGAATTTACGGTCGGTCAGGACGTCTGTTCGATTCCCGGTGCAATGGACCTTCCGGTGGCTTCGCGTCGACTCGCCTCCTTGGGCCTTGCCGGCTTTGAGTGGGCGGTGGGTGTCCCGGGGACGATGGGTGGAGCAGTCAAGATGAACGCCGGTGGTCATGGTTCTAGCGTGGAGGAGTCGCTAAGCCAGGCGAGCATATTCGACCTTTTGAGTTCCGAAGTGATCATGGTTGGGCCATCTGATCTGGATTTTAGTTACCGACACTCTGGCCTTACCAGGTTCCAGATAGTCCTCGAAGCCGTGGTGTCGGTTCATCAGGGTGACCCCCAAGATTGCAAGGCAAAGCTAGCGGAAATAGTTGCTTGGCGCAGGGCAAACCAGCCCGGCGGCCAGAATTCCGGATCCGTCTTTAAAAATCCCGCATCTCAGCCCGCTGCTGCGCTTATTGAAGGTGCTGGCCTAAAGGGCTTGCGAGTCGGCAAGGCTGAAGTGTCCGTGCGACACGCAAACTTTATACAACTTGAGAAAGGGGGTCAGTCAAGGGACGTTTTGGCGGTCATGGCGACCGTCAAGACCAGGGTGCTTGAGGCTACAGGAGAGGTATTACGGCCAGAGGTGATTCTCGTTGGTTTCGCCCTTGAGGAGTACGCTGTCTTTCTCTGAGCGGGCCCAGCCATTACGGGCAGGTCGAACCGAATATAAAGATACTCTTAGCCCATAGAAGGGCACTTTGGCAATTTAATTGAAATCCCATTTCTGTCATTTGCCCTTCACGCCAAGATAATCGCTCTGAAATGAAATAGCTTTTGATTTCGGGCACCAAGTACGCGAATCCTGGGTCGCTAGCTGAGTAGTATCTACAAGACACCGAACGTGTGACCCATCGAGACCGGCGGAGGCGCTCGGGTTCGACGCATAGTTTAACGGATTTGGAGGCGCTGGGGCCATGGCGAGCGATGCTCAGAACTACATCGCAGTAATAAAGGTCATTGGTATAGGGGGTGGTGGCGGAAATGCCATCAACCGGATGATAGAGGCTGGACTCAAGGGAGTAGAGTTCATCGCTGTCAATACTGATGCCCAAGCGCTGCTGATGAGTGAGGCGGATGTCAGGCTTGACATAGGCCGTCAACTCACAAAAGGTCTAGGGGCTGGAAGTGCACCTTTGGTTGGCAAGCAGGCCGCCGAAGATCACGCCGGCGAGATCGAAGAGGCCATTCGTGGTGCGGATATGGTCTTCATCACCGCTGGCGAGGGTGGCGGTACTGGAACCGGAGGGGCTCCGGTAATCGCCGAGATCGCTCGAGGCCTCGGGGCGTTGACCATTGGCGTAGTGACTCGGCCCTTCGACTTTGAAGGCAAGAGGAGATCCGTCCAGGCCCAAGAGGGTATCCAGCTCCTAAAGGAGAAGGTTGACACACTCATAGTCATCCCGAACGAGCGACTGCTTTCGGTATCCACCGAGAAGACCTCGATGCTGCAGGCATTTAAGCTCGCCGACGACGTACTTTTGCAGGGCGTACAAGGCATTACCGAGCTGATAACGACTCCGGGGTTGATCAATACCGACTTCGCCGACGTTAGAACGGTCATGGCAGGTGCTGGCTCGGCGATTATGGGAATCGGAAGGGCTTCTGGAGAGGCGAGGGCACTAAACGCGGCGAGGGCAGCCATAACTTCGCCACTACTCGAGGCATCCATTGAAGGTGCCAGGGGCGTCCTTTTGAATATCGCCGGTGGTCCAGATATCGGACTGTATGAAGTCAATGAGGCTGCGAGCATAATCCATGACGCTGCGGACGTTGACGCCAATATTATTTTCGGATCTGTGATCGACGAGAGCCTCGGCGACGACGTCAAGGTTACCGTGATTGCCGCCGGATTTGAAGAGTGGAAAGACCTCGAAATTGCCGGCTTGAACAACGGGGCCTCCAAAGATGGACATCGGCCAAAGTTCCAGCAAAAGACTTCCACGACTCCTTCGCCAGGTCAGAGTTTGCGCCCCGAGAAGAAGCTCGACCAGGTTCCGACTCCGATCAGCGTGGCAGATAGTGACCCCGATGATGACGACGACGTGCCTTCGTTTTTGAGGTAGCCGGGCGCAGGTGGCATCGCGTTATGATTTCTCCAACCAGCAGGCGTCGGTATTCTTCTTAGATAACTCGATTCCCACGCCGACGAGAGAGCTTTGGCCAGCGGGCCTGTGCTTTGATAATCAGATCATCTCAGAGGTGACCGGTTTCGAGTGTGGTAGCGACGGTGGCATCGAGGCAGTAGCGCGCCCCTATCAATATCACTCGAATCAGGTTCGAAGAGTGGAGCGTGATGGTATCGTTGGCCCACTTGAAGCAGATGGCCTGGTCACCGAGTTGGATGGATTCGCTCTTGCGGTACTGACCGCCGACTGCGTTCCGGTTGCGTTTTCCTCCCTCGGTGCCGTTGGCATCGCACACTGCGGATGGAAGGGGATCGTCGGTGGCATGCTGTCGGAGATCGTGAAGGAGCTGAGGGAAATAATTGGAGACCCCTTAGCACAAGTTGAAGCGGCTGTCGGACCACACATCTGCGTCGAGTGCTATGAGTTTGAGGGACCATCCAAGGCTGAGGTCACAGGGATCTACGGCGACGCACCATTTAGGACCGTTTCGTCGACCGCTCACCTCGACTTGGGTTCTCTGATCTCATTGGAACTTGGGGATCTCGGCGTCAGCATCGCTTATGTCGATGGTAGCTGTACGCTAGAGACCGGCACGCTGAACTCATTTCGGCGTGATCGATCGGAATTAAGACAGACAAGCTTCGTGGTCAAGGGTCCATGTTGAGCTAACCTAGGGGTAGATGGAGAAGACCGAAGCTTCCAAGCACGACGACCTTGGACCGCCATCCCCAGACGGGGTTGATCGGGCGCTCGTGGATAGGATCAGAGAGCGAGTTGCCCTCTTGAGGGAGAGGATTGACTCACTTTCTACGCCTGCGAAGGTGAAGATAGTGTGTGTGACAAAGGGCTTTCCGGTCGAAGTTACACGGGCTGCCTACTTTGCTGGGGTGCGCGATATCGGAGAAAATTATCTTCAAGAACTCGTTGAAAAGTATCGGCTTACCTCAGACCTACCAGGTTTGAACAGGCACTACATTGGACATGTCCAATCGAATAAGCTACGAGCTATCGCAGGGGTCTCCGACGTGATAGAGACGGTGAGCAGAGCTTCTGAACTCGAGAAGTTGCACCGACTGGGTTTCGGCGGGTCGCTATTTATCCAGGTGAAGTTCGATTCTGATCCAGCTCGGTCGGGCGCGGTCCCAGAAAATGTGTCCGAGTTAGTAGGGTCCGCCCGTACTTTTGGATTAAATATTCAAGGTCTGATGACTATTGCTCCGTTAGTCGATCCCAAAGCAAGGGGTCGGGTCTTTAGACTGTTGAGGATGCTTTGTGACGATCTAGGTCTGCCGGAGTGTTCGATGGGCATGAGTGATGATTTTGAAATCGCAGTGTCCGAGGGAGCAACGGTCGTTCGCCTCGGAAGTGCGATTTTTGGCCAGAGATTGACGAAGAATTAGTTTGTTTGGGGCTTGTAGATATTAGGGGTTTTTCTGGGCGGTTAGTTCCGGGGTGAGACGTCGGACTTGGTCAAGGAGTGAGCTAGGGATAATGGGAACATTTATGCATAGGGCGATGGTCCTTCTCGGCTTCAGCGATGAAGAGGAGGAGATGGATATACCCGTCTCCTATGGTGCCGGGACGAGGCGCATGGAGCGTGATGGCTACCCTTACGGCTACGAGTCGCGTCGGGACATGGACGCTGGCTATAGCGAGAGTGAGCAAAGGCGAGAACCTGAGCCGCCGAGGAGGGTAGAACCCGATCGTAGAGCCTACGAGCCGCCGAGGAAGCCACAGTACCGACCGGAACAGCGCTTTGACATCTCTGAACCAGAGATCGACCAGGAGCCGCCGCGGTCGCCCTCTCCGGTTCAGGTCTTCCCGTCCCAGGAGACGAGCCTTCGCCAAAGTGGGCCCAGGGTCCTCGAGGGCAGGGCCGAACCGACCCCACTCGACAGGACCCCACTTGACAGGACGGGAGTGATCCGACCGATAGGTCCGAGGGATCAACCCAAGATGCATATCGCCCATCCGACCCGCTTTAGCGACGTCCAGGACATAGGCGATCGCATGAAGGTTTCGCAGCCGGTGATAGTCAACCTTGAAGGTGTGGAGAAGGAGCTCTACAGAAGGGTAGTAGATTTTTGCTCGGGCGTGACTTATGCCCTCGACGGCAAGATGAAACGAGTTGCCGAGCAGGTCTTCCTTCTTACGCCGTCCAACGTAGACGTGGCCCAGGAAGAGGTCGAAGGTTTGACTCAAAGGTCAACCTTCAGGCGGAATCAACAATGAACTCCATCCAGTCATTGCTGGTTTTTCTGCTCAAACTTTATGGCATAGTGATTTTAGTGCAGGTCCTGCTCAGTTGGGTTCCGCCCGGTCCGAACACTTCCATCGCCAAGGTCAAGTACTATCTGGCTCGTCTCACCGAGCCCGTTTTGGCACCTGTTAGGAAATTAATGCCTAGGATGGGCGCGGGTGGCCTTCAGCTTGACCTGTCGCCGCTTATAGTACTGGTTGTTATCAACTTTCTGTTAATCCCCCTGGTTTCCAGGTAGGGGCGTAGGTCTGGAGGGCAGATGACCGAGGGAGGCAAAGAGTTGGAGATCGGCTCTAAGGCGGTTCGAGAGGTGGAGTTTCGCGAGAGGATTCGTGGGTATCACCAAGACGACGTAGACGAGTTCCTAGAGAAGGTCGCTTTAGGGATAGAGGTCCTTGAGGACCGATTGAGGGAAGCCGAGAGGCGGGCTCAATTGGCGGAAGAGTCTGCCAGCTCACAGTCGGACGTTTTGCAATCGAATGAGGTTACTACTCGATCAGCGCCGGTCGGCGAGGACGACATCATCCAGCGGACGTTGATTCTTGCGCAACGTACCGCCGATCAGGTTCTGGCGGAGGCACGTGAAAACGCTGAGAGAATTGAGGCCGCCGCCCAACAGGAGGCCTCAAGTCTGCTTGAAGACGCTAGACGGCAAGTCGACGTGGACCTTGCAATGAAGGTGACGGATCTGCAGGGTCAGATCGAGTCCCTTTTGGACGAGAAGACCAGGATAGAAGGGCAGCTCGCTTCGGTAGCTACTGAGATCGTCGAGGCGAGGCGGTCCGCCGCCCAGCTCCTCAGGCAGAGCGCCGACGAACTAGATGCTCAAAGCGACCAGTCGGTCAACTTGGCAGCCCAGTCGGCCGATGAAGAACTTAGCGCTGCGGATTCATCCGATATGCTATGGGGTGGAACCCAAAGCCAGGATTCCGCCGTTACCGTGGGGGCACAGGAGAACTATTCCCCACCATTTGGTACGCTGGATGCCTTCGGCCCTCAGGCGAATGGTGACTTTGATCCAGAGGCTCAAGACGATTTAGAGCTGCCAAGCTACGTTTCCCACGAGAGTCCGTCATTCGACTTCTCCGAAGGATTTCAAGCCGTCGACGAAGAGTCTCCGATTCCCAGTTTCGAGATCGACGCTAATTCCCTGGATGAAGGGGGCGAGGACGACAAAGATCTCTTCCTCGACTTTGGTCGGTCAAAGTTTCAGCTTTTAGAGGACGACTCGGAGTACTCGAATCCGAAGATTTTTGATGACGAGCCCGAAAAGTAAAACGATGGTCCATTGGCCCCGAAGATACTTGGCCGGCTAGGAATTAGAAGATCTACAACAGTCGGGACCGCAAGCGGTCTCGACTGTTGCTTTTGGCCCTGTTTCAAGTTCGACTTATCATCAACGCAATCGAGGCTGTCGACACAGCAAAGTTGTCGTTGAATTCGTAGTCCCCCTTTGGATCGGCGTTCAAGACCACCTCGGTAGCGAGGACCTGAGCCGAAATGGTGGCCAAGTGAGCCTTGATGGCGTCGAGCACCGACGTGTCGGTCGGGTCAGTGACCTCGAGGTGAACCCGAATCCGGTCGGAGACCTCGAAGTTCGCATCCTTCCTAGCTCGCTGAATCTCTCTTACCAGGTCGCGAGCCAGCCCTTCAGCCTCCAACTCGGCATCGGTCTCGGTATCCAGGGACACCACGCCGGCTTTGGACGGGAGCACCCTCGTTCTCTCAGGGTCGTTTGCTTTGGTCTGGATTTCAAATTCACCATCTAGTAGGTCGATTCCGCCCACTGTGACCGATGAGTCATCATGGATTATGAAGTTTCCAGACTTTGCCGCCTTGATTACCTTTTGCGTCAAATCTGCCAAGCGGGGGCCAATTTTTGACGGGATGACCGATACCACCTGAGTGGAGAGCATCCCTGGGTCCTTGAGTAATTCCACCTCCTTGACGTTGAGTTCGTCGGAAATCAGTTCGATGTAGGGTCGAAGGGACTCAGAGTTCGCCGATGCGATGGTTACTTTGCGCAAAGGCAGACGGGACCGGAGGCCATTGGCCTTTCGAATCGAGTGGACTAAGGAGCAGACCTCTTTGACTAGATCCATGTCGAACACCAGTTTTGTATCGCTTACCGCCGACTGCGGACTTGGCCAGTCCGAAAGGTGTACGCTACGAGCGCCGGTGAGGGACTGATACACCTCCTCCGACATCATAGGCAGGAGTGGTGCGCAGAGTTGGGCTAGGGTCACTAGCACCGTGTGTAGGGTGTCGTAAGCGTCGCCTTTATCACTGGCGGCCTCTCCGGCTTCATCCTTACTCCTCCAAAAACGTTCCCTTGAACGTCGGATGTACCAGTTGTTCAATGCGTCAAGGAATGACTCGACCAAAGCGGTGGCCGCCGAGAGGTCGAAGTCGTCCATCGCCTTTGTTACCTGTTCGACAAGAAGGGAAGTCTTTGACAGGATGTAGCGATCCAGGAGACCCTTCTGATTCCAACGGATTTCACCGCTGATCCCATCGATCTCCGCATAGAGACAGAGGAAGTAGAAGGCGTTCCAAATTGGATTGATGATCCTCCTGGTCACGTCGACCATCGCAGCGCGCTCCAGTATCATCTCTTGACCGCGCAGTACAGATGATGACAACAAAAACCAGCGCATGGCGTCTGCGCCTATCTCTTCAAAGATCGCCCAGGGGTCTGGATAGTTCTGAAGCCTCTTGGAAAGTTTTCGTCCATCAGAGCCGAGTAGCACTCCGTGGGCCATGCAATGCTTGAAAGGTGGCTTGTCGAATATGGCCACCGAAAGGACGTGCAGGGTATAGAACCATCCCCTGGTCTGCCCGATGTATTCAACTATGAAATCTGCGGGAAAGTGATCCTCAAAGGGTGCTTTGTTCTCAAACGGATAGTGCAACTGAGCGTATGGCATCGACCCGGATTCAAACCAACAGTCCATGATGTCACTTACCCTGCGCATCATTGACTTTCCGGTTGGGTCGTCGGGATTGGGCCTGACGAGCTCGTCGATCGCCGGGCGATGCAGGTCATCCGGTTTGACGCCGAAGTCCGCTTCGATCTCGGCTAATGAGCCGTATACATCGATCCTCGGATAGTTGGGATCGTCCGATTTCCAAACCGGGATAGGCGTTCCCCAGTAGCGATTCCTGGTGATCGACCAGTCCCTGGCGCCTTCGAGCCACTTACCAAAAGCGCCGTCTTTTACGTGGCCGGGAACCCAGTCAATCTCCTGGTTCTTTTCCAAAAGGCGGTCCTTCAGGGCGGTCACCTTGATAAACCATGAACTTACCGCTTTGTAGATCAGCGGCGTATCGGTCCTCCAGCAGTGTGGATAGGAGTGGTCGTATGACTCTTGTCTGAATAGAACTCCCTTTCCCTTTAGCTTTTCTAT
>JAKCBW010000130.1 GCA_021842145.1 Actinomycetes bacterium | reverse complement strand
ACGATCGCCGAGTCTGGTTCGTACACCAATGCGGCATCAGACCACAGCCTCTCCAGGTCGTAAAAGCTCCTTGCGGTCTCCGAAAAGATGTGGACGACGACACCCGCATAGTCGACCAGGACCCAATCACTCGAACCCAGCCCCTCGAGAAAGAGGGGCTTGACCCCCAGCTCGATTCGAATCATCTCGTCCATCTCGTCGATAATCGCCCTAATCTGCCTGGAGTTACCGACCGAAGTTATCACGAAGTAGTCGACCAGGCCATGAAGAGCGGAGACGTCGAGGACCTTAGTATCGATACCCTTCTTGGAACTTGCAGCATCGGCGGCGATCTTAGCCAACGCCAAGGGTTCAAAGTCCACGACCCCCGAGGTCGGCTTGACCTCCCCCTTCAGGAAGACCACCTTGGTGGTATTCTTAGTCCTCTTGGTCGAATGAAGCTCCAATTTCCTCTAACTCCTCTCATCTGGAATAACACCCAAGGTCGACGTCTAATATCAAAAACTGCAAAAACTTCCCACCACAAAGCGGCCAATTACCCAGCCACCGACACTAAGGCGGGATGAATGGGTATTGCAACGCTATTCGAGCCTTCGAAGTGCAGCCCTCGTACTGTGTTGCGGAGCAGTTCTCCACGAAACCTCTCCCTTGGGGAGATAGGCTTCGACGCCCGCCGACCAGAAGATTCCATTTCCAGATCGAACAGTCAATACTACCAGCTTGCGACGGAAAACGGAACCCTAGACCACCAACAAAGGAGATCGAGGGTGAGGGTGAAAGGACGAGGTCTCCATCTGCGGGTAGCGAAACCCTAAAGCGATGGCGACCCCGGAAACTCACCTCGACGTATCCCCGACAAAGGAGCCATCTAGAAGTACCCAAAGCTGCGGAGCTAGATCAGCCACCACTTCGAGCCTTAGCCACGAGACTTGCCACCCACAGCTAAAATATACACCTACGGCTCGTCCCGGTAAAGCTGATTCTGCCTTATATATTCAATAGCTCCGCTTGGCATTAAAAATTCGAGTGGCCTATCGTCACGGGCCCTCTGACGAAGGTCAGTGGAGGAGATATCGAGGGATGGAATCTCCGCCATAATTGCCTTCGACCAACCGCCGAGCTTCTCGGGTCGGGGATGTCCCGGCCTATTAACCACGACCAGTTCCGAAAGTGCTGGTAACTCTTCGGTCCTCTCCCAATCCTCGATGCCCGCAGCTGCGTCGGCGCCGACGACCAAGAAGAATCGATCGCTCGGGAAAAGTCTACGAAGCTCGCTCACGGTGTCGATAGTGTAGGAAAGTCCTCCCCTTTTGATTTCCACATCTGAGGCCTCGAGGCCGTCAATTCCTTCAACAGCCTGCCTAACCAGTTCGAATCTCGTCTGTGCTGGAGTCAACTCCCTCGTGCCCTCTTTCTGCCAAGGCACATTGGCCACGACTAGCAGGATTCGATCCAGGCCAGCCGCGTGCCTAGCGTTGACCGCCGCTGCGAGGTGTCCGAAATGTATCGGGTCGAAGGTTCCGCCAAAGATCCCAACTCTCGCCACACCTACCGCCCAGAAAGAGCTTCTACGACTGGGGCAAAGGCCTCAAACTCTTTTTGATGTATGACCCAATAAGAGAATCCATAGCGCTCTCTTGATGTCTCCAATTGATCTATCAACTGTTCAACACTCCCCACGAGCACTATTGGAAGCTTAGAAACCGCTTCGGCATCCACCGAAAAAGCGGTGGCAGCATCGGTTATCCAAGCCTTACGGTCCTCCACTACTTCGCATACAAAACTCAAACATTGGAGTTCGGCACTGCGGCCATAGTAGTCGAGCCTCTCGTTGACGTGAGCTACCTTCTCATCAAAGCGCTCCGGAGCGGCCTCTAATAGCAGCTCTACCCCGACTGCACCAAAGGAGAGGTTAGGATTAACCCCCACTATATCTGCGTATTTCGCAGCGAGGTCGAGGACCTTCCTGCCTCCCCCTCCGATGGTAAGTCGCGGACGTTGCCCTTCGGGGAGTGCCGGGTATGCGGCCGCACCGTGCACTTGGTAAAACTCGCCATCAAAAGCTAGCTCTTCCCCTTGAAACATCGACTTCATGATCTCGACGGACTCGCCTAGGCGGGCCACCCGAGTCCCGGGGGGATCAAGACTCAAACCCGAAGATTCGTAATCGGCCTTCAACCATCCGGCTCCCAGGCCAAGCTCCACCCTCCCGCCGCTAAGCGCAGATAAGGTAGTGATCTCCCTGGCAAGCACGACTGGATGGCGGTAGTCATTGGAGGCAACAAGGGTGCCTACATTTACCGTCTCGGTCGCTGCCGCTGCGAAGGAGAGTGCCGATATCGGTGACAGCTGGGCATCAAAGTGGTCCGGAACCATGATGGACGAGTAGCGCAAACTCTCGATCCGTTTCACAATCGAAATCCACTGCTTTGCATTGGACGCCGCAGAAAGCTGAACTCCAAATCGAAAATTTGCCATAAGACAATTTAAGTCCCCATGGCGGGCGTTAGGGCATATATACCAGTTGAGATTTGCACACGCGATACAAACATGGTGATTCTTCGCTCTTGCCACTACTGTTTATGCAAAGGGCTTCCGACGACAATGTGATCAAAAGAAACTCTCTCCTAAAAGCTTGCTTAGAATAGAAAGGCTCTCAAATGGCGTGGACGCCGTGGGACTGGATGGAAAGGCATGCCGAGCAGCAGCCCGATTGGCCAGATCCGCTCGCTCTGGAAACGGCCACCAAAGAGCTGTCGACCTTTCCACCGCTGGTATATCCCAACGAGATCGTAGCGCTTAAAGACGCTCTAGCACAGGTATCAAAGGGAAGGGCCTTCGTCTTGCAGGCCGGGGACTGCGCAGAGTCTTTTCACGACCACTCGGCAGCATCGGTCAGAAGGAGACTCAAGGTAATCCTGCAGATGGCGGTGGTGCTAACTTACTCGTCCGGTGTTCCGGTGGTCAAAGTAGGCAGGATCGCCGGACAGTACGCCAAACCAAGGTCTTCACCAATGGAGAAGTACAAAGGCGTCGAATTGCCTTCGTTTAGGGGTCACATTATCCATGATGATGCATTTGACATCGAAGCTAGGAGGCCAGATCCCGGACGCCTGATCGAGGCGTACAACATATCTGCTTCGACGCTGAACCTTTTACGGTCGCTGACTCGTGGCGGCTTCGCTGATCTATCGCAGGTCCACAACTGGAACCAGGAATTTGTGGCTACTTCTTCCGAAGGCGAGCGTTACGACACCATAGCGTCAGAAATTACCCGGGCGCTCAAGTTTATGGCGGCCTGTGGAATCGACCTCGCTGACGAAGCGGCACTAGGGCAAGTGGATTTCTGGACCAGTCATGAGGCGCTACTGCTGCACTATGACGCAGCTTTGACCCACAAGGTAGCAAACACAGACCTTTACTATGACCTTTCGGCCCACATGATCTGGATCGGGGAAAGAACCCGTCAGGTTGATTCGGCCCACATCCGCTACGCTTCTGGGGTCGCCAACCCTATCGGGTGCAAAGTGAGCCCGAAGATATCTAGTGATGAGTTACTTGAACTCTGCGCAATCCTGGACCCCAAAAAACAGCCCGGGCGACTCACCCTCATTTCCAGGATGGGGAGGTCACAGATCGAGGACTCCCTTCCGCCTCTAGTCGAGGCCGTCCGAAACGAAGGATACCCTGTGATATGGTCGTGCGATCCGATGCACGGCAACACCTTCGTATCGGAATCGGGCTATAAGACCCGAAGATTCGAAGACGTACTCGAAGAGATAAGGCTTTTTTTCGAAGTCCATCGGTCCATTGGGACCTGGGCCGGGGGTGTCCACATCGAGTTGACAGGAGACGACGTCACCGAATGTGTCGGTGGATCGGAGGAAATCCTGCTTAGCGAACTCGATTCAAACTACAACACCATCTGTGACCCGCGACTGAACGCCCGTCAGAGTTTGGACCTCGCATACAGGGTGGCCGAACTGCTTATCCGGTGACACTGCTTGCTGGGTGACACTGAGGAACAAATAGCTAACCACGAAAAATCGTACCGGTCGGTTCTAGTGCGGGAATTGGAACCGACGTCCGCTCGGTCCACCTCGAGGAGTACCAATCGATACGAGGCGCCACAATTTGGGTTAGAAAATCAAAATGTATTCGTGTCATGAGACTCGGCAGCGAGAGTCGACCGCGGTTTCACCCAATACGACCGTCGGGAAAGAAGCCCACCTGGCTCGCTAGGAAGCCGAAGGTCAGGATTTTGCCCTCAAGATGCACCCACCATAAACGACGGGTCCGGATCCAAAACGAATCAATCGAGCCATGTACCAGAAAACCAGACCTCCAAGTCTCCCGAACGGAGACGGGAGGTGAGTTAGTGGAATCCGCCGCGATAACTTCGTTTGCCTGTCCGACTGTAACAGAACAGTTCTGAATAGCGTCAGCCGACAAACGAGGTCACCTTTTATCGATTAGTAGAGATGCTCCGTGGTCAACCGCCGTCTGGGAGGCCAAAATCCTGTGAGGTGGCAGATAGGCGGCCTAATAGAAAAGCTTTGGTAGCGGCCTTTTGTAGCGGTAAGGCGTCTTTTGCCGACAGGTACCACTCAGTTGGTTCGACTCGTACTACCTGTTTCCAT
>JAKCBW010000129.1 GCA_021842145.1 Actinomycetes bacterium | reverse complement strand
ACTTAGGTCCGGCTTCCTCTGTTTCAGGCACCTGAGTAAGAATATGGGGAATGAGGTAGACGAGGATCCTAGCCCTACTGACCCGGTCGAGCTCGGGTTCCAAGACTTTCAATATGGATATCGGCGCTTGGCCGAAGTTGGCTTCCCGCTGGAACGTACCGCCGAGGAGGCCTGGCCGCACTTCAAAGGGTGGAGGGTCAATTACGAGGAGTCTGCCTACTGGCTAGCCGAGGTGTTGGATGTGGTCCCGGCGGAATGGGCCGGTGGGCGCCGCGGTGGTGATGCTCCTATCGGGTTCGTCTTTTTGAAGGATCGTAAGCCTGAAGATCCAGATGCAGAGCAAGGTGTTCCTTTTACTCCCACTCCCAAGGATTTCGAGTAGTGGTCGGTCGTCTATGTTTTAGCCGCTAAAGGTGAGGTCCTACATCGAAGTGTTTGAGGACTAGGCCTCTACACACTTTATAGATACGGGACTGAACTATTTGGCACTGCCCTTTGACCTTGAGTTAATTGTGATTAATGCCGACTGGTTTTTGCTTCTTATTTGAGTTTAACGATCGTTGAATAAAGACATTTGACAAGTGGCGCACTATCTACCAAATTGGCACTGGTCTATTGGGGATATTATCAACGATTGATGATTTGTTGGCCGGTGAATCTACTTTATCATCGGCCAATCAATTGAAAAGTCGAAGTCGCCCCGTATTCAAGGCTGCTCCAGCTGATGGGGACCGGCGTTCTGCTACCTCTTGCAGGTCACATTGGTAGTTCCAACCCCTTGGGTGACATTTGGTTCGGAAAGCGCATTCAGATCGATTATTTGATAGGTAATCCGCGGTTTACACAAGGTAAGGGTTGCGCTGATTGAAGGTGTCATGGGGGTGCTAACTTTCCCAGTGTAAGTAATTCTGGACTTCAATTAACTCTCTAAGAATTGTTTTATTTTTTTGATGGTGTGTGGTAGGGTTGATCGTTACTTTGGGCGGGCGAAGTCGCGAAGATTTGTTGATGCGTGCCTAGTTAATCAATCGGTGAGCTGATATTTGGTGACATCAGACGACGGACGCAAGGTCTCTGGGGTAGATAGTCGTACCCAAGTTGGAGATCAGAGCATTGAGGCGAACTACGCCGATGGCGCGGCCGCTTCGTGGTTTAAATTTATCCCCAGTGACAGGAGTTCATTTTTACTTCTTGCCCTAACGGTGGTGGTCGGACTGGCTTGGGGTGCCAACGCGATTCTCGCAGCGAAAAACTCTGCGGCGATTTCCGTAGTCATCTATCTGACCTTTGGTTCGGCCCTCGGTATCTCGTTTGCCGTTCCACTCACCAAGCTGCGCCGCCCGATTCCGACGCTGCTGGGTGAAATAGTCCTTGGAGGATTCGGAACTTTAGGTTACTTTGTTACCGGGGCGAGCCACTATGTCGCACCGATATTGGTTGGCCTGTTTGTTCTAGCCGGTGTCCTCGAAGGACCGGGATTCGCCGGCTACCTTTTCCCCTTCGCCCTATTGGCCTCTATCTTCCCGATCATTCTCCATGGCGTGAGTTTTGGTGAAGCCCTGCCCGGTTTGATCGCAGTGGTAGTTGGGCCGACTATCGCTGAGGTGGTCGCATCGAGCAGGAGTGATCGTCGGGCGACCAAAGACATTGCCGGTTATGTGCACCCGTTGGCCGCAGTTGCCTTAGACGACTCCTTTGAGTCACTAGACGGGGCGATCTTGAGGGTTCTGGAGATAGTCAAGGCCGATGCGGCGGTCGTGGTGCTGTGGGACTCCGAGGAGGGGAGAAGGGGCGAGTTCTATCGATCCGTTCCGCAGGATGCCACGCTTTCTGCAGGTTCATTGATCCTGGCGGACAGGTCGTTGGTTCGCTTAGCCGGGAGGGCGGAAAAGGGGGAGGGTTGTGATGTTGAGATTGAAGCGATTCCAGAGACTAAGCCATTTTTCTATACGACGTCGGACCTACCAACTTCATTCATCGAACCCGACTTCGAGGAGTTCTGGTCTAAGCGAGCCGACGTAGGTGATGTTCTCAACGATTCCTTGGGCCTTGGCTACCTAGTGTCGGTGCCATTGCTATGTTCGCAGGAGCTAGAGGGTGTGCTTGTTCTAGAGGTGTCATCGGGCGAGAAGCCGGATTTGTCCCAGTTTGCGTCGGACCTCTTCAGTGCTGCGGCTTCATTGGCGATTATCATCCACACGAGGCTGAAGACCGATCGGCTGCTAGCGGAAGCCTCCACCGATCACCTGTCCGGCCTGGCGAATCGCCGACACTTCCTGACCCAAATGCAAAATATCGACCCTGCGGATAGCGTCGCATTTGTCGATCTCGATGGATTTAAGATGCTCAACGACACTCTAGGTCACCACGAGGGAGATACTGAGATATCCAGATTCGCCGTTTTGCTGACCTCGAGCCTTAGATCTGGGGACCTGGCAAGCCGTTACGGTGGAGACGAGTTTGCGGTGATCTTCAAAGAGGCCGACGAAGTACAGGTTTGCGTTATTCTCGACCGAATTAAAAGAACCTGGTCCAGTGTCGGCCGGACTACGTTTTCGGCTGGTGTTGCCCAGGCCGACGGATTCGGGAAGCCTATGGACGTGCTAAGGCGAGCCGACCTGGCCCTCTATGCCGCAAAGCGGCGAGGCCGAAACCGGGCGGTTGCGTCTTCGGCATTGACCCACGCCGAAAAGAAGGGATCTACGGACCCCAAGAATAAGGGCGTAGAGTATCTGGGGGATGACTTGGCCGACAACGCATAGACTGTCGACAAGGTGTTTTCGCCGACGAACCAGATGCTGCGGGTTAGATTTCGAAGGAATCTTCGAGGTAGTGTCTTCCGATTTCGCACCGGTCGAGGTGACGGCAGAATCTGCAGTTTGACCCGGGTGAGGCCAGTTCGCTGAATTGGGTCTGTGCCAGGTTTGCTTTGATCAGTTTGGCTCGGTCATCAATGGCTAGGCTCAACTCGTCGATCCATTTTTTGACCTGTCCGGTTAGGTAGAGTCGAAGGGAGATGTCGCCAGCCGCTGGATCGACTCGCAGTAGGCCGGCCGGGGCTACTTCGTCCAACAGGAGACAATAGATTGCATCGAAGTACTCTAGGTCTTGCCTCGACCCTTCAAATGCCAAAACCACCGGGCGGGTGTCGGTTTCTCGGTTTGTGGCGACTATCGATATGTCGACTCGAGAAGAGAGGATGAGCCTCCTCTGCGTGCCGTCTCCTAGGTCTAGCTCGATAGGAATATCACTTTTGCGGTTTGCGTCGGCAAAGCTGTATCCCGTCTCAAAGAGTTCTGAAAAGGGAATTAGCTCAGCGATTCGGTTTAGTTGAGAGAGAAAGGCACTCCTATAGGCTATGAATCGGGGATCCGATCCGTTTCTTTTCGACCTGAGTCGGGCCAACTCCTTCCCGAGTGAGCTTTGGGAATCTATCGCTTCGTCGATCGACCTATCCACGGCGAGCTCGATTTTAAAATCGCAATTAGCGAGGTGGGCTATCGACGATAGGGTTATCTGTCTCTGTGCTAGTGCGGGTTTCCAAGCGAACCTCTCTTCAGACTTTGTCGCCGCAGCCAAACAGGGTCTGGAATTGAATAGGTCATTTCTTTCCAACTTTAAGTTCGAAGGCAGCATTGCGGCTAAGTCGGGATGCTCCGCAACGAGCTGCTTTGCAACGAGGTCCGCAACGACCTGTCTTCTCTGCGACCTTGATGATCCGGTACTTTTCCCCGTCGCCGAAGCGTTCGCCTCACGGAGCTTTTCGAGGAATTCAATCTGACGAGGATTAGTCATCGACGCTAGCCTTATCTTCGATCGGTGCTTGTATCTCACTGTCGTTGGAAATAGGCGCTTCGATGGGCGTCCATCCCAATCGGTCGTCGTCGGTTACCTCTTCGCAGGTAGAATTTACGGGGCAGAATTGGCATAGCTCGACCGACCTCGTTGGTGTGGCGCTTTTCGCTTGCGCTATCTCTATCATTTTGGCAATCGCAGCTAGCGTCCTTTTCGCCTCGTCGTCGAGTAACTTCAGACTCGTGGTTATAAGGTCAAGTCGATCAAGGGCCAAGTAGTAGTTGCCAATTAGGCTCGGTGGCCGACGAGATCTAAGCGTTTCCATGAGCGCGTAGAGGTGGGCATCTTCTACATCGAAGTACTTTGGGGTGCCGCTTTTTACGTCGATAACTATTACCGTTTGGTGGTTGGGGTCGAGATCACTCAGGACTAGGTCCGGTCTGCCTATCAGCTGGAGTCTTCCATTGTCGAAACTGATGGCAATCCGGTCCTGTAGGCGCAGCGAAAATCTCTCGCTCGTCGCTTTGGTGTCCCAAAAGGCGGTTAATTTGAGGTAGCCTTCCTCAACCTTAGCCCTAACTTGGTCTTTTACTTCGTGGTCGATTTCAAGCACTTCACCCAATGTCGAGATGAAGGAAAGCGCATCCTCGCTCGGGTCTTCAATCTCGCCGCCTGAAGCGTGGATGCTGAAGCAGGCGTCGAGGAGGGTTCCGACGACCATCGCCGGGGTGGGTTTGTCCTTGGATCGTTGACTTTCGACTAAGTTTCGCTCGCACCTGAGGACGCGTCTTATTTTGTCCTTTGTTACACGCAATTCCCGCTGTTCATAGCGGTTTTGAAGCAACTCGGACACCCCTTTGGTGAAACGGTTTATGA
>JAKCBW010000128.1 GCA_021842145.1 Actinomycetes bacterium | reverse complement strand
CGAATCGACAGATAGTTGCTTTTTATGGTCTGCCGGGCTATCCGACTTTGGGTGTGCTCGGAGAAACCGGGGCCAGGGCAGCCTGGGCGTCTTTAGCTGCGGTTTCCCAAACTTATCTCCAACCGGGGAAGGAGATTTTGCCGGCATTCGAGCTGATAACTTATGTTGCTCAAGCGAGTCCGGGGAGAGATGGAACCTATTCCAGGCGTATACCAGATAGCGTTATCCAGCACTACCTCTCCGTTGTCCGATCAAATAATGGCCTGCTCATCCTCGATATTCAACCCGGACGGGGCAGTTTCCTTGCCGATGCGAAGACGCTTGCTCCATTCCTCTCCCAACCCGACGTAGCCCTAGCACTAGATCCCGAGTGGGCTGTCAGCTCCGATCAGGTGCCAGGAAAGGTGATCGGTCACACTACGGGAGGGGAGATAAATAAGGTATCGAAGTGGCTGGAGGGGCTGACCGCACAAGACAACCTCCCGCAAAAGTTACTCTTGGTGCATCAATTCAAGCAGTCGATGGTCATAGACAAGTGGGACACGAAACCAAGGGCTAGCATTGCGATCGTCTTCAACATGGATGGTTTTGGTCCATGGGGGATGAAGGTGAAGGCATACCAACTTTTGCAGTCCTACACCGATTTCGGTCTAGGTTTCAAGCTCTTCTTTCACCAGGATCCTTCGATTGGTTCACCGCAGCAGGTGATGGCATTGTCACCCCAGCCAAATGTCGTAGAGTATCAATAAGCTCAGATTAAATAGGGATATGTAAGCCAGGCAGAACGACGCCCGCCGTGTATTGATCGTCCACGGGCTCCCGTCTGTGGGTTAGAGCTGTTCCGCTTGTTTTAGATCAGTCGACTTTTCGCCGCAATGGCGGTATTCGGCTCAAGAAAGTCGGTGCAAGCCGAATAGTCAAACCTCTCCGACCTGCAACGACAACGGTTAGCTTCTCTAAAAACTAGAGGTAAACCTTCTTCCCGAGCAGCAATGTCTGCAGCAGGGATTGGGGCTTATTTGGTCCTGAATTAACCTGGTTGGCGCTACTCGTTTGTGAGTTGGAGGTCTTGGCCGAAGAGTTCGAGTTTTTCGAACTCTCAATACCATGGTCTCCGTCCCCATCATTCGCCTTTTTTGGGCCAGCGATGGTGGAATACTTGTTTATGTTCTGCTGCATCCCTACAGATGAAATAGACAACCCGACACCTTTCTATTAAGGTCTTAGGGTTTTCGGAGTTCTTGTGAAATTCCTTTAGATCGCCCACTTATCCACGCTTCAGTTACTTGACGATTGGTCAAGTTAGCTGTTCGGTGAGATACGATCCAGTACGTTATCTAGCCGGGTGGCTAGATAACGGGGACAATGGATGTTGATGTCAGGGCAAAGACCATTTAGGGTTTAGGAAATGAGCTCCTTTCTTTCGCAAGTGAATCAGTCTTTTCGATCCCGAGCGATTCCGACACTGCTGGAATATGTGGGAATCCGGAGCCTGTCGCCGGCCTTCGAACCCGAGTGGGAGAAGGTAGGCGAAATTGAAAGGGCGATTGATCTTATCAAAAGCTGGGTCGAAGGCGCAGAAATTCCTGGGCTTACAACCCGGGTTTCTAGATTAAAGGGAAAGACCCCGGCTCTTGTCGTTGAAGTGCCTGGAACACGAGAGGGCTTAGGTTCGGTCCTCGTCTACGGCCATCTAGATAAGCAACCGGCAGAGGGTCCATGGTCAAATGGCGATGATCCCTTTAGTGCCGTTTTAGTCCAAGACGCAATATTCGGCAGGGGAGTAGCTGACGACGGTTACTCATGCTTCGCAGCAATCACGGGGCTTGAAGTTCTTGCAAAGGAAGGCAAAGACTATCCAAGAGTAGTGGTTCTCATTGAGGCCAGCGAGGAAAGTGGAAGTCCTGATCTTGAATACCACCTGGAAGCCATCGAGAAGGACCTTCAAGATCTACGACTGGTTCTCTGCCTTGATTCAGGGGGTCTCGACTTCGAGAGGCTATGGGTAACGAGCTCTCTTAGGGGAAACCTGGTGGTGACGATCGACGTCAAGGTTCTCGAACAGGGTGTCCACTCCGGATCTGCTGGCGGGGTAGTTCCTTCATCATTTAGGATATTGCGCTCCTTGCTCTCGGAGCTGGAAGAAGCTAGTACTGGCAAAGTCTTGCCTGAATGGCTCAACTCTGAGATACCAAGTCTCTATGTCGACCGTGCGATAGAGCTAGATCGACAGCTCGATGATCCTTTGGCAAAGGCTTTCCCGGTCGTAGCAGGACTGAACCTTTTAGGGCAGAGTGGTTCAGATAGGATCCTCAATCAGACCTGGCGTCCAGCTCTGGCTTTGACGGGCATTGAGGGGATACCCGAGGTGCACAGTGGCGGCAACGTGCTCCGTTCGCATACCAAGGTCAAGATCTCACTGAGGATACCACCAAATGTTGACGCCGAAGAGGCCCTGAAGAAGCTGGTCGAATTGCTGGAAAGCCAACCAGCAGAAGGTGCGCAAGTCGTAGTCGAAGCCGAATCGCCAGCCCAAGGTTGGCTTGCCCTTGAGCCAACAGATTGGGTGAGGGAAGCTTTAGATTCCGCATCCATGGAGGCCTTTTCACGACCGGCGGGCTTTTGTGGCGAGGGAGGGTCGATTCCTTTTCTTGCTACCCTTTCGTCGAAGTTTCCCCACGCGCAGGTTGTGGCTACTGGAGCATTGGGGCCGGGTTCAAATCACCATGGTCCCGATGAATCGTTACGCATCCCGATGGCCGTCGCAGTGGCTGGCGCAGTGGCGCATCTCGTTTCGAATGCTACTTCAATAGAGCCTTAATGGATTCCTTCTAACGTTCTGCGGGGGCGCTATCCGGCATCTGGGACATGTGATCGACTTTGCCTAGGCTACTTCCCGACGCCAAGTGCAAAATTGCATTTGGCCTAGTGGGGGGATGTCCCAGTTTGAGGTCCTATCTATCCGTGGAAGGTCTTCTGGGTGAAAAAGGCGATCCAGGTGTTGGCGTAAGGGATGAATCGAAGGCCAAGGCCGACCCCGATTCCCAACGCAATCAGTACCAGTGTGGAACGGTTCCAGGAACTGGTCGATGCCTTGGAATCTTTGGACCTGAGACGGATGAGTTCCCGGTAGCTGGTGTTGGTTGCCCTAAGTAGGTAGGCAAATACGTGAGGGACCATCAGGATGAACCACAACACGAATGAAGCTTCGTGCAATGGCTTCCACAGCGAGAAAGAGAGTCCAGTAGGGCCGGTCAGGGCGAGTTCTATGCCACTGAACATCATCACAATTGTCGAAAGGATGATAATTGGAGCGATTATCCGGAGTGGCATCCAAGGAGGTCCGGCGCTTACAAAGTCCTGTTTTTTCATATAGTACTGAGAGAATCTGTAGGAGGTGACGCCTATTTTGAGTGCCATAACCGGCACTAGGATCATCCCAACCAGCACGTGCAACGTCAGCAGTTTCGAGATTATAGGTACTGAGATGCCTTCTACGGCCAATAGAAGAAATAAGAGAATTCCAAGCAGCGACGTAAGCCTGGCGACGTATTTGACCCTAAATGACGTCCCTTTTACATCATTTTCGAGTTGCTCAGTTAGTGCTTCGTCTATGAATTTTTGAGAGAGCCCCCGCTCTCTACCCATTAGCTGCAATTCCGGATCTCCAAAGCGATTTTTGAATAGATTACTACGGTAACTAGGTTTAGGTGAACCCGAGATTAATGGACATATTTACAAATGGAAGTGTCAAAGTGCAGTGTTCATCCACCCGATACTGGAGGAATCAGAGCTAACTCGTCTCCGTCAGAACATGGGGCGGACATATCTGCTGGTTCGCCATTGAGCCAGATTCCACATGAGGGCAGAATCCTGAGAAATTCCACTGGGAGCTGGTGTGAGGCGATATCGATCGATTCACCTACTGTGGTTCCTTGAATCTGCAGAGAGCTTGATCCAGCTGCTTCTCTGGCGGCTGCAAAAAAGAGTAATTTGGGCACGGTTAAACGCTAGTCATAATGAAGGGTCTATTGCGTTGGTCGGCAGAGGCGCCAGCAGTAGTTGTGTAATGACCAGTGTCAGTTGTCGTTTTCGGGTACTTCAATTCGTTTCAGTATCGAGTCGAGCTGCACTAGCTGGTTCTTAATTGTCGAAAACAACACGCTAAGATCTTCAGATCCTTCAACCGAATCAGATTCTGACGCCGACGCCAGGCTGCTGTTCGTTCCCGATTCGTAGTTAATCTCCATGCCAACCCAAGAGGCTAGCATTGATTACGTAGACGAAGGACCTAACTGCTACCCGGTGAAGCGTAGGAATATTCGTTTTTCACCCCATAGTGATGCCGACATTAGTCTGGCTGGTCGATATTTGGCAAAATTTTGGCGACCAGACCAATTGTGAATGCCGCTACTATCTTTAGAGCACAAAGCGATCCGGGCCGCTAGCTCATCGGGTAGAGCAGGGGACTTTTAATCCCAAGGTGCGGGGATCGAGACCCCGGCGGCCCACCAGGTCAGAGGCTATTTCGGTTTTTGGCGCTATGCTTAACCCAACAGAAAACCCAACAAGGGATTGAAGTTGGAGGATTAGATGGCCGGAAGCATGAGGCTCGTAGCCAGCCCAGACACTTGGGAGCTGAGGGTCTATTTGGGCCGTGACAGCTCCGGAAAAGTAAAG
>JAKCBW010000015.1 GCA_021842145.1 Actinomycetes bacterium | reverse complement strand
AAGGGTGGCTGGATGAACGCCTAACTCTTTAGCAGCGGTTCCGATCGACACAAGTGAACTCATGTCTATATATTATAGATATTATTGTCGAGGATTGCTTAAGAATTAGCTAACTGTTTCTGAGCCCCAAGGTCACTCAGGATCGCTTACCACGTAACGAAAAGAGCGGCACCAAAATCGCTCAGGTCGAAATAGTTCGCAGATATATCGAAGCAACGCCTGATGAGTCTTGTGAAATGGAGTCGAGGAGGGAATTGGCGACAAAGGTTTTTGATCCTTTAGCACCGTTCTACAAGACCATTTCGCCGATAGCACGGCCAAGGTAACCGATACCAATGCCGGTCGGCGGGGCGTTCTTTGGTGTCTTGCTACCCAGATAGCACAGGCTATTGACAGAATTTGCCTTGACTAATTAGCTAGAGCGGCTTCTCTTTGGATTTGAGGATTCGTTCCGCCCGGCCATTGAGCTACCAAGCTATAACGGTCTCCGCGTATAAGGCTGCGACGCCACTCGATCGGGTCTGATCCCGACATAGCGAGCCTGTTTATCGAGAAGACGCCGACGTCCCTGGATATTTTCAGTCTGAGCTGCTCGGATGGACTGGGTACAATCGGTTGGATCCTTTCCCATCCGCCGGTAATTCTTACGCTGCAGTACTCTGCTAAGGCTTCATAGAGCCCACCTGACGTTAAATCAACATCTAGAAGGGCACCAGCCCGGCTCCAGGGGAGCCAGGAACGGTCCCACCCAATCGGGTCATCTCCAGCGTAACGAAGGCGTTCTATATAAATTGCATCAGCGGCGTCCTCCCCTAGGAGCCGTAAAGCCTCCGCCGGGGCCTTTTCGCGCCTGGAGGTAATTACGATGCTTTTTTCAACCAAACCCTGTGCCCTCACCGTGGATGCCATGCTGTAAAGGGCGTTTAGTGGTTGTTCGAGCAGGGTTCGAGTGACCGTCGTACCCCGCCCCCTTCGACGAACCACTAAGCCATCGGCTTCAAGGTGTCGTATAGCCTCGCGGACGGTTTGTCGGCTTACCGCATATCCTTGGGCAAGCTCCTCCTCGGTTGGAAAGCGAGTGTCAAATTCACCCCTCCCCGTGCGCTGCCGCAGATCATCGCTTATCTGTGCCCACAATGGAAGCGGACTGCTCCTGTCGGCTGCTTCGACCATTCTAAAGCCCCGCAAGTAGGAACGAAAGGATCAGTACGAGCATTACGAAGATGGTTACCAAAGTCATCGCGGGATCCTTCTCAATCGAGAAGGAGACGATTGCTACAGCTACTCGCAGGATTGGAGTGAGGATGAGAATCATCGTCCCAAGCACTATGATTCCACGCCCTTCACCCTTGGAGAGGGAGGTTGATAGCGCAGAGAATGAGTGAGGGAATTGACTCGTGGCCGAGGTCAAGCTGTGGAATGACATATTACCCGAGAATGTGGCGTACGAGGGGTGGTGGACAAACATCACAACTAGCCCAGCGATGAAAACGAGAACGCTTATCGAAACGCCAATGCGAAGCACAAGGCTGATAGTTATCTCGGTCAAACGGATCTTCTCTTCCATCTCCTTGGCAGCTTCGGGAGTTGCGGGAGGTTGACGAGTCAAGCGCATTTTAGAAGAACCCCCTTTGCAGCATCTCTAAGGATATGACTATCAGAACCACTACGAAGATGAGCCTCACAACGTGGCTGGTGATCTTTCCTAAGACCTTGGAGCCGACGGTTGCGCCAATGAGTACCCCGATGGCAACCGGGGCTGAGATGATTGGGTCGATTTGACCCCGGGTGAAGTAGACGCCTGCGCTGGCGGCCGCAGTGACGCCGATCATGAAGTTGCTAGTGGCCGTGGATACCTTCATGGGTAGGTGCATCGCTAGGTCCATGGCCGGAACCTTTAGGGCTCCAGATCCAATTCCGAGGAGGGCGCTGACCAACCCAGCGATATACATCATGAATAGTCCGAGTTTTGTGCCGGTAACTTTGTAAGCGATCTCCCGCTTCTCAGCCTCGTCGTAGTACTCGCCGTGTAGTTCCAGAACGTTAGCAATCCGATCGTTGGAAACAGTCAGCGGAGCTGCTGAGCGGCGCCGCTGAAAAGTCGCCACCGCAGAGTAGGCGAGAACCACTCCGAAGAGGATGAACAGAAACCTTGCCGGTAGCAAGGTCGTCAAGTATGCGCCGGTGACCGCCCCCGTTGTCGTCGCAACCTCGAGGAACATCCCGGCACGCAGGTTAGTCATCTTTTCTCGTACGTATGCCGCAGCGGCACCGCTGGAGGTAGCGATGACTGAAACGATGCTCGCACCGATGGCTAAACGGATGTCGACGTGGAAAAGTAAGGTCAAAACCGGGACAATTACCACACCGCCACCGAGGCCAATCAGTGAGCCCAGGACGCCCGCAAGGATCGAGATCAGACCCAGGGTGATCACGAAATCAAGAGGTGTCATTCTTCAATTGTACATACAATCGGATGATTGTATGTCTAGATGACAATAATTTATGGAGATCTTTGTAATCTCTACCCGGCCGCTCGGTCTAGCGAGAAAAGGGCCCGTCTGCCTCTAAACCGAATATACGCCCAAATCGGACCCACGGCAAGAAACTTCTGATTTCATCATCGGAAATGGTTGTTCACAATATCTCCGGGATTAGCGGCCATGCGGGTTTAGTCTTGAGCCAATGACCGATTAGCCAAGTTAGCGCCGAACGGATAGTCGGACTTTTGACCTAGCTTCGACCTCGCTGCACCTTCAGCTTGCCATAGGGTAAACCGCCCCGCTAGCGGAAGGTCTTTAACTAGGATTTGCCTAAGACCTTGTAGAGATCACCCATCCCGACTATCCCGGAGAACGCCTAGTTGTCTGTCGTAATCCTTCCCTTGCATCAGAGCTTACGAGAAAGCGTAACGAACTACTAGATGCCACCGAGGAGGACCTCAAAAAGATCCAGGACTCTATTAGCCGACCTATACGTCCCCTCTCTGGAGAGTCACAGATCCTCCTTCGGGTCGCAAAGGTGATCAACCGTCACAAGATGGCCAAGCACTTCGAATACCAAGCACTTCGAATACCAAGCACTTCGAATACAGAGTCACCGATGAGAGTTTGGAATTCTCGAGAAAGACCGAGCAGATATCAGCCGAGGAGGCTTTACATGGCATCTACGTCATTCGTACTCCCGTGCCAGCGGACCAACTCAATACCGCCCAGGTAGTCGAGCCATATAAGGGCCTAAAGGTCGTCGAGGCGGACTTTCGAAGCCTGAAGGCAATCGACTTAGACCTACGTCCGATACATCACTACTTAGCGAACTGGATGAGGGCATGGGTATTTATAACCAGGTTGGCTTTTCATCTTTTGACCTAGAATTGGCCGCGTGATGCCTAATGCAATCGAGGTGGAGGAACTTTCCAAGTCCTATAAGGGCGTAAGGGTACTCGATCGGGTGAGTTTCCAAATTGAGCGAAACTCTTGCGTAGCTGTGCTTGGACCCAATGGAGCCGGAAAGACCACCACGGTAGAAATTCTGGAGGGGTATAGGACGCCCGATTCAGGGAGGGTCTCGGTGCTAGGCGAGACCCCTTACGGAGCCGGTGCAGACTGGCGCTCCCGGATAGGAATAGTGCTTCAGAGCGCCGGAGATCTTGGTGAAATACGGGTTAAAGAAGCGGTCGACTTCTTTTCCTCCTTATATCCAAATCCGCGACCGACCGATGAAGTCATCGAGTTGGTTGGTCTGACAGAGCAGCGTAAGTTTCCGGTGAGGGTGCTATCGGGAGGTCAGCGGCGAAGGGTGGACGTAGCCCTCGGCATCGTGGGTAGGCCAGAACTACTATTTCTTGACGAACCGACGACGGGATTCGATCCGGAAGCTAGGCGCCAGTTTTGGGTTCTGATCTCGAGCCTCAAGGAACTAGGGACGACCATCGTTTTAACTACCCACTACCTCGAAGAGGCGGAAGCGCTGGCCGACAAGATAGTGGTAATAAACAGAGGAAGGGTTCTCACCGAAGGCCCGCCAGATCAGCTTGGCCGGGGACCCGAGGAGGGCTGTTTTGTGAGGTGGAGAGGTGACGACGGTGCAAGGGTAGAGATCCACACCACCAACCCGACCTCCCTGGTTGCATCGGCTTATGAGGAAAGCGGTAGGGAACTAATCGATCTTGAGGTATACAGGCCGAGCTTAGAGGACCGATACCTCAGGCTCATCTCGGAGGAGGATCGGTGAAGTCGGTACTACGGGTAGGCCTCAGGCGGGGTCTGTTGGAGATAAAGGAGTTTTTCCGCGAGAAGGATGCTGTGATCTTTACCGCCGCCCTACCAGCGGTAATGCTGATACTTTTTGCTGCCATATTTCACTTCAAGGCCCCTGGTACCAACGTCCCGGCCGCAGAGATCTACACAACCGGACTCATGGCGGGAGGAGTGGCGTCGACATCTTTTGTCTCGATGGCCGTGGCGATAGCGGTGGAGCGCGATACAGGCGGTCTAAAGAGACTGGCTGGTACTCCGATGCCCCGCTCGGCTTACTTTATTGGAAAGGTGATTCGGGTAATTGTCCTTAGCGTCATCGAGATCGCCCTTTTACTTTTGATCGGAATCGTCTTTTATCATGTAAAGCCCCCTCGGACCATAGCCCTGTGGTGGCGTTTGCTCTGGCTCACCCTGCTAGGAAGCGCAGTAATGGGAGTGCTCGGTGTAGCGATCTCGAGTCTTCCTCGGAGCTCTCGATCTGCACCAGCGGTAGTGAACCTGCCCTTCATTGTTCTTGAGTTTCTCTCCGGCATCTTTATACCATTTTTCATGCTCTCAAAGGCAATCCAGCACTTTAGCCTGCTATTGCCGCTGGCCCAACTGGCGGAAGGGTATCGCAGTGTCCTGCTCCCGCCGACCTTTGCGCACCTAGAGGTGGGTGGCAGTTGGAATCAACTTGCCGTGTTGGAGAACCTGCTCGCTTGGCTGGTCATCGGCTTCGTCGCGAGTGTGTTTAGTTTTAGCTGGGGCACAGAGCGGGCTTTGATACCAAGACCAAAGGCCGCTCTGAAACCCGGGCCAAAGGCCATTGCTTGAGTAATCGCAGGCTCATTTAGTCTTTGAGAGGGCGACATTGAGGGCCAGCACGTTTACAAACGGGGATCCGAGAAAACCGAACTGTCTTCCGACAATCTCCGATTTTACCAGCTGATCGACCTGGCTCGTAGATAGTCCCCGAGCCCTAGCCACACTGGCCGCCTGCGCATAGGCGGCATTGACCGAGATATCGGGGTCCAGTCCGCTTCCCGAATTGACTACCAAGGATTGAGTAGGCGTGATCCCCCTGGACTTGTAGAACGCTATAAGGGCCTTTGTCTTGTTGTAGAGGACCTTTGAGTTCGGACCCAAGTTGCTTCCGCCGCTCGAAGAAGGGTTGTATGGATCGGGTCTTCCATGAAACCAGCTACTTCCGGTGAAGTTCTGTCCAATCAGTGCTGATCCGTATCGAGTTATCGAACCGTTTGCTTGGTATTTGAAGGTCCCCTGTGCCAAGCCGAGTGCTGCCAAGGGGTAGATGACCCCACAGATTACGGCGAAGATCACCATCATGATCAGGGATCGCTTGAGCGGTATGAGTAACATTAGAACCCCAAATGTGAGACGAGAAGGTCGATTACTTTTATTCCGATAAAGGGCAGAATGAGCCCACCCACCCCATATATCAGGACGTTTCGCCTGAGTATTTGCGAGGCGCTGCTCGGCTTGAACTTAACTCCCCTCAGAGCTAGCGGAATTAGAGCGATGATGATTAGCGCGTTGAAGATAACCGCCGACATTACCGCTGAATCGGGGGAGTGGAGCCTCATGATATTGAGTGCCGATAGCCCGGGAAACTCACTGACGAAAAGTGCGGGGATGATCGCAAAGTACTTAGCTACGTCGTTGGCGATTGAGAAGGTCGTCAGTGCCCCACGCGTAATGAGCATCTGCTTTCCGATCTCGACGACATCTATCAACTTGGTCGGATTGGAGTCCAAATCGACCATGTTTCCGGCCTCTTTGGCCGCTACGGTCCCCGAGTTCATCGCCACCCCAACGTCCGCCTGGGCCAATGCCGGAGCGTCATTGGTTCCGTCACCCGTCATCGCAACGAGTTTTCCCTCCGCTTGGTTAGCTCGGATCAGCTCGAGCTTATCCTCGGGGGTAGCCTCGGCTAAATAGTCGTCTACGCCGGCTTCAGCTGCGATTGCAGCGGCGGTCAATGGGTTGTCTCCGGTGATCATTATGGTCTTGATCCCTATGGAGCGGAGCATCTGAAAACGCTCCTTTATCCCGTCCTTCACGATGTCTTTCAGCTCGACGACCCCGAGAATCTCGTTGTCGATCGAGACCGCCAAAGGCGTCGAACCAGATTTTGAAATTGCGGCGGTTACTTCGTCGAGTTCACTTGGTACCTGACCACCAAGGGCGGTAACCCAGGCCTTGACGGCTTCGGTTGCGCCCTTTCTTATCCGGGAATCCCCGATGTCAAGACCCGACATCCTCGTCTGAGCGGTGAAGGGTACGAAGGTGTGCTCCTCCCCCATGTTCTGCTCTCGAATGTTGAAAAGGTCCTTCGCAAGTACGACTATCGAACGACCCTCTGGAGTCTCGTCGGCCAAAGAGGCCATCTGTGCCGCTAGGGCTAGCTCTATTTCGCTGTGACCGGAGACGGGTACGAATCTAGAGGCCATTCGATTACCGAGGGTGATCGTTCCGGTCTTGTCGAGGAGGAGGGTCTGGACGTCACCAGCGGCCTCCACTGCCCTTCCGGACATGGCAAGGACGTTCTTTTGAACTAGACGGTCCATTCCGGCAATTCCGATAGAACTCAGAAGGGCACCGATTGTCGTGGGGATCAAACAGACCAACAGGGCGACGAGGGTCACTATCGATACGTGTGCTCCAGAAAATATACCAAAGGGCTGCAAGACGACGATCACCGGCAAGAAGACGATCGTCAGTGCGGCTAAAAGTATCGTCAGTGCGACCTCGTTTGGGGTCTTCTGCCTCTCCGCGCCCTCGACCAGTGAAATCATCCGGTCGAGGAAGGTCTGCCCCCGCTCAGCGGTGATCCTGACGACTATCCGATCGGACAACACCTTGGTTCCCCCGGTGACTGCGCTCCTGTCGCCGCCGGACTCCCTGATCACTGGGGCCGACTCTCCGGTGATTGCAGACTCGTCTACCGAAGCGACTCCCTCGGTGATCTCACCGTCAGAGGGAATGATGTCTCCGGCTTCACATACCACGAGATCACCCTTTTTGAGTTCTGAGGCAGCCACGAGACTCTCTTGCCCGTCACCACCAAGCAATCTCGCCTGGGTGTCGGTTTGCATCTTGCGAAGCGAATTAGCCTGGGCCTTGCCCCTTCCTTCGGCCATCGCCTCGGCAAAATTAGCCATCAAGACGGTCAGGAAGAGCCAGACGGCGACGCTTATCGAAAAGAGGCTCGGCGAGAAGATCGCCTTGTACGCGACCACCACCGTACCGATGAGGACGACGAACATAACCGGGTTCTTGATCTGGACCTTCGGGTTGGTCTTCTTCACCGATTCGATCAGGGCCGGTAGGACCACCTCCTTTTCGAAGAGCGGCCTCTTTTTGCCCATCCCACTCTTTTTGGTTTCGACAGCTTCAGCTACAGCGGTGTTCAAAACAGCCTCCCGTGACTAAGTTGCTCGGCTAGGGGACCCAATGAAAGTGCGGGGAAGAAGGTCAACCCCCCAATGATCAGGATTACCCCGACGAGCAGTCCACAAAACAGGATCGAGTCGGTTCGGAAAGTTCCCAACGAGGGGGCGACTACGCCTTTTTCGGCTAGAGCGCCTCCTAGGGCTAAAGCCGGGAGAATTACTCCGAACCGGCCAATAAGCATGACTATCGCACCCGCCACGTTGTAAAAGGCGGTGTTCGACGATAGCCCGGCAAATGCGGAACCATTGTTATTGCCTTGAGAAGTGAAGGCATAGAGGATCTCCGAGAAACCGTGTGGACCAGGGTTCAGTACACCCGCCCGCCCTTGTGAGATGGAGACCGCAATTCCCGTGGCGACCAGAACGGTTATCGGCATTACCAAGACCCCGATAGCCGCCAGCTTCACCTCCCTGGCCTGGATCTTTTTCCCAAGGTACTCGGGTGTCCGTCCGACCATTAGTCCGCCAACAAAAACAGTGACGATTGCGAATAACAGGATCGTGTATAGTCCCGATCCAACTCCACCCGGGGTCACCTCACCGAGCATCATCCCGCCCATTGCGGTCAAGCCTCCAATAGGGGTATAGGAGTCCATCGACGAGTTCACCGAACCGGTCGAAGTTTGGGTAGAGGTGACGTTGTACAACACCGAGGAGGACGCCCCGAAGCGACTCTCCTTGCCCACCATATTTCCCGATGCCGAGTGGGTGATGCCAGCTTTGGCGACCGCAGCGGTGGTGTGTTGTTCGGCGGCCAGTCCAATCGCCATGAAGGAGAAGAAGAAGATCGCCATCGCAGCGAGCAGGGCGAGCCCCTGCTTTATCGATCCGACCATCTTTCCAAAGGTGTAGGTAAGTCCTACCGGAATGAGGAGGATCAGGTAGATCGATAAAATATTGGTCAGACCGGTTGGGTTTTCAAACGGATGGGCACCGTTGGCATTGAAAAAGCCCCCACCGTTGGTACCTAGTTCCTTGATCGCCTCCATCGAAGCGATGGGACCTAGCAGTATTAGCTGCTTGAAGCCGTCGAGTGGGTTATGGATAAAGACCGAACCACTAAGGGTGTCGACTGCGCCTTGGGCGACAAAAATTATCGATGCCACGAAAGCGATCGGAATGAGTATGTAGAGGATTCCCCTCGTTAAGTCGACCCAGAAATTACCTATCGTCTTCGAATGCTGCCTCTTGAGTCCCCTGACCAGACCAACAGCCACCGCTATGCCAACGGATGCCGAAATAAACATTTGAGAGGCCAGCGCTATCATCTGGGAGAAGAAACTCATCGTCGTCTCGCCCGAATAGTTCTGCCAGTTCGTATTGGTTACGAAGGAGACCGACGTATTGAAGGCGAGTGCCGGGGTCACCCCGTGTTGATGGAGCGGATTCAGGCCCAAGTGTCCTTGCAGTCTAAGGATGAGGTAGGTGAATCCCATTGCTACGCCGCTGAAGACAACCAACGAAGTCGCATACCGCCTCCAGCCCTGCTCGAGCTGGTCGTCAATACCGCAGATTCGGTAGATTGGTCGCTCGATGAAGCCGAGCCAATTCACCCGTCTCTCGTATACCGCCTCCATGTAGCTTCCCAAAAAGCGCCAGGAAATCCCGAGCGCTACTACGAGAACCAAAATGGTCCAGGCCGTCGACATTTAAAACTTCTCCGGACGGATAAGGGCGACGCAGAGGTAGCCAAAGGTCAATACCGCCACAACGAGTAGGACTACATCGGTCGCCGTCATGCCTTCTCCAAGAATTTAGAGAAGCCGAGCATCGCTGCGACGAAGATTACAAAGCCGAGTATCGCAAGTAGATCTGCCATAGTTGAAAACTAAGCCAGCGGTTGTCAACAGACCATAAATAGAGGCGACGATTCCGTCAACGCCACGTCAATACCGCGCTAATACCATCTCAACGAGGAGCAAACAACAGTCAATTTCGAACCATCGAGAGCTGGTCGGTGGAAAGGGGTAGCTCCGAGGAGAGAACAGGCGGTTTGTGCTCTTCTGGTCGAGCCAAAAGCCATTGAGATCTTCGCTATATCGATGGGTTTTTACCGGTCCGAGACCCGGACAACTTTCAATGAACCGGGAAGGAGAAACTAGCCTTTGTTGCGGCTGTACTTCCTTGCTTTATCCCTTGAAAACTCTATCCCTTGAAAACTCTATTCCTTGAATTTGCCGGTTAGCTGGTAACCGACGCCGGGGACCGTCCTTACGAGCTCAGCTTCCTCGTCGAATATTTTCTTTCTGATCCGACTTACATAGACCCTTAGGTAGTGGGCTTGGTCACTGAGTCCGCTGCCCCAAACTTCTCGAAGGATCATCTGGTGGGTACACACCTTGCCTGCGTTTTTCGCAAGATAGGCGAGAAGATCGAACTCTTTCTGGGTAAGTTCGACATTTTGAGACCCTATAAGTACCGACCTCGCCCGAAAGTCGATCTCGAGGTCACCGATAGTGATTACCGTTACGTCGGGTTCCGGGGTTCGCATTGAGGCGTGCTTTAGTGCTACCCGAATCCGGGCCTCGAGTTCGGCCATGGCGAAGGGCTTGGTGACGTAGTCGTCCGCCCCCAAGTCCAAGGATTGGACCTTTCTCTTCTCGTCTCCCGAAGCCGATAAGACCAGTATTGGTACCTGGGTCCAACCCCTCAACTCCCGTACCACCTGGACTCCATCAAGATCGGGCAGGCCGAGATCTAATATGACTACATCGGGTTGGAACAGGGCCACGAGTTCGATGCCCTGCCTGGCCGAAATTGTCGAACTGAGTTCGTGCCCGCGGGCAGATAAGGCGATTTCTAATGCCCTAAGTAGGGACTTATCGTCGTCGATTATCAGTATCTTTGCCAACTCAGTCTCGCCCTGGTTTCAGCTCGTGGCCTCCAAGTCCTCCGAATTGCTTGGATCGTAGCACCTGAGGGAGATAAAAAAGGTTGCACCCTCGAGTTTTGTGACACCCGTTGCCAACCCGTCTACGATTCCAATCTGACCACCTTGTGCGAGGATGAAGCTCTTGGCTATCGCCAGGCCCAGTCCAGAACCCTGAGAGGACTTCCCCTTTTCGTAAAGGTCGAAGACACTCTCCCAACTCGATTTGTCTACTCCCCGTCCAGAGTCGCTAACGAATAGTGTTAGCCAATCTCCTTGTTGCCTGGCGGTTATTTCTATCGAGGCACCGTCAGATCCTGCTCTCATTGCGTTGTCGAGAAGATTTCCCAAAGCCTGGTGAAATAGTGCGAAGTCCGCAAGTACCAATGGAAGGTCCTTCGCAATGTCGAGGAGAATGTCTGGCTTGAAGGACGACCTCGATGAAATGACCGAATCAACTACCTCGGTGACCGCTGTAGGTTGGAGGTCCGCTCTAAACCCCCCGGCTTCAATTCGTGCCATGTCCAAAAGGTTGCTGACGAGCCGATTGAGCCGATCGGTCTGTAGTTCCGAAGTCTCTAGGAGTTCATCGCGTTCAGAGGGTGTTAGCTGGTCTCCTAGCTCCGACATTGCAGATAGAGATGCCTTGATCGACGCCAATGGCGTCTTTAGGTCGTGGGAGACAGAACCCAAAAGGGCCCGCCGCCAGTTATCGAGTTCCTCGAGTTCCTCGGTCCTTTTCGCCTTCTCGCGCAATAGGGCTTGGTCAATCGCAAGTGCCGCACTGTTGGCGAAGGTTTTTAGTAGTTCGACCTCGTGTGGACTGCCGGTGCCACCTTTGACCACCAGCAGCCCGACCGGATGGGAGAGGGTCTCCATAGCGAGCACATTTAGCTTGCTGTGGTCCTGAGTTTCTAGGTTAAAGAGGCTCGCCGGGCGAGGACGGTCGGGGACTACTAGTGATATCTCCTCCTTGCTAAGGGGAGATCCACTGAGCGAGTTGATCTCGAGGCCGGACTCGGTTGGGAGGAAGATCGCTACAGATAGGTACCCGAAGTTATTTGCCAGCGAGTCGGTGACCTTTTGCAGAAGGGGTCCTAGACCACTTGCGCCGATTAGGGCTTGGGAGGTCTGGGCTAAGCGATAGAAGTCATCGCCATATGTTTTCGCCTTCAGCTGGGCCTCTTTGAGCCGGGAAACGACGGTCGACACCAGCACTACTACTACTACGTAAACGAACAACGAGACGAGGTTTTGCAGGGCTCCTACGCTAAGGGTGTAGTAGGGGGGAATAAAGAGGTAGTCGAAGGCCAAAAATCCAAGTAGTGCGCCCACCACTCCGACCCAAAAACCGCCTACTACGACACCTATCACGACCGGGATAAGAAGGATGAAGGCAGGAGTGGCGATATCTAGGTGACTCCTCAGGAGCACCAATGCGACTGTCAAGAGGCACATAGACGCAAGCAGGTAAGCGAGACCAGTCGGGAAGCCCTGCGACGTCCTCTTAGCCGAAAAAGAGGTCATTTAAGTTATGTTAGACCTATCGAGCAAAGTTTCTTATGGCCAGAAATGCTGGAGTCGGGTTCTTATAGCTGATAAGGAGGCGAGTTGGCGGAGGAACGGCGGCAGAATATCGACGAGCTCCCCGATATGGTCGCACCTGCGGGGAAGTTTCGACTTTACCTTGGGGCCGCAGCCGGTGTCGGCAAGACGGTAGCGATGCTCGACGAGGGGAGGAGACGAAGCGAACGTGGTACCGACGTCGTTATCGGCCTCGTGGAGTCCCATGGTAGGCCGTACACGGTGTCGAAGTGCGAGGGCCTCGAGACCATCCCAAAAAAATTGGTCCACTATAGGTCGGCCGACTTCGAGGAGATGGATCTCGACGCAGTTATTGCGAGAAAGCCGGAACTAGTCCTGATCGATGAACTCGCCCACACCAACGTCCCTGGTAGTTCCAGGCACGAAAAGAGGTGGCAGGATGTTATGGAGATCCTGGAAAATGGCATCCATGTTCTTTCGACCCTCAATATTCAACACCTCGAATCGATTGCGGACGTCGTCGAATCGATCACAAAGGTAAAAGTCCGAGAGCGGGTTCCTGATTGGGTTGTCAGGTCCGCCGATCAGATCGAACTAGTCGATTCATCTCCTGAACAGCTAAGACGAAGGCTTATTCATGGAAATGTATATCCTAAGGAGAAGGTCGCCGACGCACTGGTGAACTTCTTTAGGACCGAAAACCTCTCTGCACTTAGGGACCTTGCTTTGAGGTTCGTCGCCGACGAAACCGAGGAAGAGCTACTTAGCTACCTAGCGCGAATTGGATCAACTGGAACCTGGGAGACCAGGGAGAGGGTCATGGCTGCGGTCACCGGTGCCCCCGGATCGGAATCGCTGATGCACCGGGCGGCGAGGATTGCGAGTCGATCAAAAGGTAAATTACTGGTGGTCCACGTCAAGTCGTCCGACGCTAAGAGGATGAGCTCAGACGCTTCACGCAAACTGGAAGGTCTTGCTCAAGACCTGGGGGCCGAGTACCAGGTCATAGTCGCAGACCAGGTCGCAGGGGCGCTAGTCTCCTTCGCACGAACCCAACGGGTTACGCAAATAATCATGGGGGCGACGAGCCATTCAAGGTGGAAAGAGTTCACCCATGGATCAATCGTGTCTAAAGTTATCAGGGCCGCCGGAGAGTCCGGGATCGATGTGCACGTGATTGCGAGACAAGAGGAGATCGGGCTGCTTTCAGAGAAAGAAGACTACGGCTCAACTGGCGGTTAAAGAACGCCCACTAACGGGCGAATGAATGTTTTGAAATTTTCGGGTCTTCTTCCGCTAAGCCAGGCCTTAAATAACTCATAAGGTCCGATGGTAGTTGAGCAGATTCAGAGCAGGTCAGAACTGTACGTAGTTACACTCTGGTAGGCTTCGAGTCAGAAAGTGAAAGTTGGTAGCCTTCACCCTTTGTGGGGTGCCCTTGATGTGTTGGCCATCTAAGGGTATCGGCGGAGCCAATTTAACTTTTTCAAGGGTACTGCTTTAGGTCGGCATCGGTCTGCATGATCCTTGGCGCCAGGTCGTTCGTTTGAACAGAGCGTATACTGACGAAACCCGGGGAGGGGTCTAGGGATGGAAGACGAGAAGAGCCGTGACGACACTCGAAGCGATGAGCCCAACGGTTCCGGTGCACCTCCACGTATCTCTAGCCTGATACAGCTCGCTCGTGCCGTTTCGCGAGACTTTACTACATACTTCTACGAAGTCTTTGCCAAGCAGCCAGAAGTTGAGAGGTTCTTTAGCCATCTGAGCGAACGGGAGATGAAGCATCAGCAAGTCCAGTTCGGATCGCTGATTTATGATCTGTTGAAGTCCAATCCTGACCAGGAGAACCTCAATCGGCGCCTCGAGATGCTCCACCACATGCACCGGATGGTCGGCCTTGATTCGGCGTGGATGGTGAGGGCGATTTCTCCCCTGCTTTCGATGATCAAAAAGACTTGCGACGAGGACCAGTCACTCGCCGAGGATGCTACCGCTCTCGAGAGCATCGCCAGGGAACGCGTCTTGCAGCTGATCGAAGGCGCACTGACTGCGGAGGCTGAAGAGGCTGAACACCTTGCCTCGATTACTACTCGAATCACCAATATATGCAATTCGGTCACCTATGCGTCAGATCTTTTTCTGAAGAGCTTCGAAGTGCTCGATTCAATCTCTGGGATTGATGGCATCTACCTTTCGAGGCCCGATGCCAATGGATGGTTGGAGCCAGAACATATCGTTGGATTTGCCTTTGCAAACTTCAAGTCGCTATCACGGGCTGGGTTGATCGCCAAGGAGAGCATTAGGGTCGACCTACCCGAGGGACTCGGCGTGGACGGGAGGTCTTGGAGGAGCGGCGAGATTGAGACCTGCGGGAACATAGCCACCGACCCGACAATGGAACCCTGGGCCGGGGTGTACGGAGCGATGGGGATACGCTCTATGGCTGCGGTTCCAATTACCGACTCGGCGGGTCGTCCAATAGCACTCCTGTCGTGCCATTCTCGATGGCCCGGTTACTTTGACGTTTCCACCCGACGATTTTTTCTCGACACCATCCGCCAGAAGCTTGGGGCGGCGCTAAGCGAACTCGACCAGAGCAAGGTTCTTTCGCACATTACTCGAATGGAGTATCGGAACTTCCTCTACAAAGACCAACTGAGGATGCTCTACCAGCCGATTGTAAGCCTTCGTGATGGCACGGTGGTCAAGGTTGAGGCTCTGGCTAGGTTGGTAGACGACTCTGGGAAGATCGTCTCGCCGGCTGCCTTTCTTCCCGCTTTCGGGGCCGACGAGCTATTTCACCTTTTTGGTCTTGGGCTCAAAGCAATCGGAGAGGCTCGCTCGATCTGGAATGCCCAAGGCTTCGATCCCCGGGTATCGATCAATCTCCCTCCTCAAGGACTGATCGATTCAAGGTACCTCGAGGAGGTCAAATTAGCCATCCAGGAGATGTACGTCCGCCAGGAGAAGCTCACATTAGAGGTAACCGAGGATGAGGAACTCAACGAACTAGAGGACATAGGGTCGATTATTGCCGAGCTTAAATCACTGGGAATTACCCTTTCGCAGGACGACCTTGGTGCCGGTTATAGCTCTTTGACCAGGCTCGAGCGGATCGGTTTTGATGAAGTCAAGATTGACCAGGGCTTGGTTAGGAAGACCTCCGACCCCACCAATGCAATTTCTCTGATCGAACACCTTGTCGATTTGGCCCATGACCTTGGAATTCGTGTCGTGGTGGAGGGCCTCGAGTCCGTCGGACTTATCGAAGTCGCCTCAGTGCTCGGGGCCGACTTGGGGCAGGGCTATTCAATAGCGGCACCTATGGAGGCGAAGGCTCTGCTCGATTGGATCGCAACAAAGGAGTGGGTGGTAGACCCGTCCTATCCTAAGACCCAGTTCGGGATGTTGGCGGCCCTTGGAAGACTCATTACGACGATGAGGCGGTCGGGACCGATGATGGCGCAGCCGATGGCCAACGCTGCCCTCGAGGAGTTACGCCTACTATTCGGCGATTTCAAAAGCACGAAGTTCAATCAACTATTGGTTCGAATTGAACACGCCGTAGAGAGCTACATCCCGGACGAGATTGAGGCTGGACTGGAAGAGCTAAGGGGGCTGGTTCGTCACGAAGCGGTCGATTGGGGAAGTAGACCGTATGTTCCCCCTCGTAACTGGCATGGCTTCGCCGCTAGGGGGGATGAAGGCGATATATCCCAACTTGCCCTGACCTTTGCCCTTAGGGGATTCCTCGAATACCTCGGCACTTTTCCAAGCAGAATCGCCGCTGCGGAGAGACTCTGCCTCGAAGTTGAAAAGCTGATTCCCGATACTCGAATGACAATCTTTTCGGTCAGGGGTGGATTTCTTGAGATGGTGGTCGGTCCGAGCATCGCATCGAACATCAGAGGTGAACTTCGATCTATGCCGATAGAGAATGGCTGGGGGACATCTGTGACGGCGGTGCTGAGGCGGTCACCGGTGCTGATCAACGATGCCAATGTCAATTTGCACTGTTCCAAATTTGTCGAAGTTGACCCCGTCTTCCGAACGCTCAGGGCTAGTTGGGCTTATCCTATCTGGCACGGCCCTTCGGAGATAGTAGGCGTAATTAACTTGGTATCAAGCAAGGAGATGCTGCCGACCCCGCTTCAAAATGCCATGTTAGAAGCCGTGTCCGCCCTTGTGTCCCTTACCATTATCGACGGTGGGACGGTAGGCGAAACAACCCCAGCCGAAAGCAGATCGATAGGGGCTTCAGACTGTAAATTCAGTTTCTCGACTCTAACGTGGCGAATGATTGAAGTGTCCGAGGGGGCCTGCGCACTGTATGGGTATTCGAAGTCTGAATTCCTCTCCAAGACAATTTTTGACCTAAATCCGGTACTCAGCGAGCGGATTTTAATGGACTTGATCCGTGTCATGGGTCCGGAGAACTCGGTACACCTCTCGGTAGTTCACCGAAGAAATGACGGCGAAGAACTCCGTGTCGAATACCTGGCGAAGCTCGACCAGCGAAATGGAGAGCAGTGCCTCAGTTCTCAACTCATCGACCTTCCAGACCAAGAGCGTGACAAGTATAAGTTGAAGACCGAGGAGCTTGTCATTGGAAGCATCCTCGAATCCTTGGACGCCCCGATGGTTCTGCTTTCACCGCTCTTTATAGTGCGTTCGATGAACCAGGCGGCGGGAACGACCTTCGGTTGGGATCCGTCACGCCTAGAGGGGTCGCCTCTTCCGATACAGTCCAGGCTGAGGGCCGACGAGATCGATGAGCTGATAAATGGTTGCTCACTAGCCGTTTCAACCCGCTCGACTCAAAGCGTTGAGTTGCACATTCGAAGGCCAAATGCCACGACTATCGACGTTGAATTCCGACTCGACTCGATCTGGGATCAAGATGGGTCGTTAGTGGCAATATCCCTGATCGGCCAGGATGTCACCGAGACACGGAAGAGGGCCGTGGAACTAGGGCAGCAGCAGTCATTCTTCTCCGAGGTAATGGATTCGTTAAATTCGATCGTTATTGTTATGAGTTCCTCTGGAGAGATCGTCCAAGCCAACAGGGCATTCGAGGAATTTACCGGCATCACCCTCAGTGAAGCGAAAGGTAGGCCATTTCTGACCCAGGATCTCCTTCCGATGGAGTTCCGCCACCTTGGACTCGATTGGTTCACGAAGGCGATCGAAGGGAACGTGGCCACTGAGACTGCGATTACCTGGATCGATAAGAATGGTTCCCCCCGAAATATACGGTGGAAGTCGTCGGCGATCTACGATTCAGAAAGCAAAGTTAGTTTTCTTGTGTCCGTGGGAACCGACGTCGAGAAGGAGCGGATCGAAAGAGACCAGTTGGAGCAGGCCCAGATCATCTTTGAAAACTCTAGTGAGATGTTGCTGGTCGCAGATCGAGACGCAGTCTTAGTGGAGGCGAACGATGCTTATCTCGCTTCAACCGCTCTTAGTCTACGAGAAGTAATCGGCCAGCGACTTGATCATCGCATCTCGAGTCGGCACGACCAGAGCTGGAGGGACGGGGCTCTAGGCGAAGCTACCCGCACGGGTTTCTGGAACGGCACGGTCTGGCTGCGACGCAAGGACGAGAGCGAGTTTCCCGCTAACTGTAGAATTCACGCCGTCAAGTCTCCATCTGGCTCGCTGCGGAAGTACATTATCATCGCTGCTGAAATGTCGACTGCAACGTAAATCTAACCATTCGGTTGGGAAACCGCCCGATAACCGTTCAATTGAAACTGCTGCCGGCAATGCAGCCACCTTCGACTTGGTTACCGTAGCAACTCCCAAAGAGAGACCTGTACTCGAACACTTGGAGTTTCGATTCCTATTCGCCTGACCTAGCCAGCAGAAAGCTAGCAAGCCATATCGCCAGGTGGGAGTAGGTAAGGCAATCCAGGTGGATGTAACTTCGGACTAGATAAATCTCACGATTAATAGCGAGCCGAACGCTAGGCAATAGGCGGCAAACGGGTAGAGGTTGTTGGACTTAAAGTACCTAGTCAAAAATCGAACCGAAAGGTACGCAGCAACGAAAGCGGCGATTGATCCGATTAAGATCTGGGGGCGCACCCCGGCGGCGGCGGAACTGAAGAGGTGCGGTATTTTATACAGTCCGGCTGCTGCGATAATCGGGGTTGCGAGCATAAAGGAGAACCTGGCTGCGTCTTCGTGAGTCAGTCCTCGCAGCAGTCCTGCGACCATCGTTATTCCAGATCGAGATATGCCAGCTAGTAGGGCAAAGATCTGCGCCACTCCGACAATTCCAGCCTCCTTGAAGTTGAGTTCGGAAATTGTGCGGGAATCTTCCTGAAGTATCGGAGTCGTCCTCGAGTGCTGACGTCTTTCAGACTTAAGGACCTCGGCATGGCGTGCCCTCTCTCCGACGAGGAGTATTAGACCATTGATGAATAAGAAGATGGCCGCCGCCAACGGTTTGGCAAAAAGCACACGAAATAGGTTTTCAAAGAGGAGACCGACGATCCCAGCTGGGATAGTCGCCACAATAAGGAGCCACCCGAAATGTGCGTCGAAGTTGTCGATACGCCTAGTGAAGATGCTTTTTATCACCGCCGAGATGATCCGGATCCAGTCGTGCCTATAGAAGATGAATAGGGCTAGGGCGGTGGCGACGTGGAGCCCTACTAGAAAGCTCAAAAAGTATGAGGATTTGGCACTCTGTGCCTGTGCCAGCTGATGCCAACCGACAAGCTGGGGCAGTACAACTGAGTGTCCGAGGCTAGAAATTGGAAAGAGTTCGGAAATACCTTGCAAGAGGCCCATGATGAGAGCTTGAAAATAGGTCAATAAGTGCTGATCTGCGTGCATAAGTGCTGCCTATACATCCCTTTTGTCTCTAAGTTCTTTGCCCAGCCAAGAGAGTCTATGCGAATTTCGATGTTTTGTCCGACCTAAGCGATACGAAGCAGTACTGCCTGGCTACTTTAGGGACTGAATTGAGCCTAAATCGGCTAAAAACATCCCAAGGCGACCGGTTTGAATAGACAATGTCACTGCGTTGCTAGTAAAGCTAGCTGTTTTCGCAAGGTCAGCCCGACAAATCCGTTAGTCTTGTATCGTCGGAGAGGTGCCAGAGCGGCCGAATGGGGCTCACTGCTAATGAGTTGACCGGCTAAAACCGGTCCGAGGGTTCAAATCCCTCCCTCTCCGCCAGCTTTAGCTGGTCCCGGTGACCAGGAGAAAGTGGCGCTTCGAAACCTGGGTCATATGGTGAAGCCGAGGGCCGTGAATATTGCGAAGGCCGCCATCAACAGTCCGCCGATTGCCCACAGGATCTTTTCGGGTACCTTCTCCATCAAAATCGAGGAGTTGACGGAGATCCCTGACGCAGCGACCAAACCGATGCTCGACCCAATTACGACGGCTAGCGGCTTATGGGTGCTCGCAGCGAAGCTTGCCGTGGCGAATTCTGTGACGTCTCCGATTTCGGCGAGAAAGATGGCCAAAAAACTGATAACAAATGGACTTAGGATCCTAGACGGTCCCTTTTTATCACCCTCTGACGTGCCCTCGGGTCGAAAAACCCGTATAAACATGAATATTGCGGTGACCGACATTACCCCCACCGAGAGATATCTAGCGAGGTTGTGCAGAAGCAGGTACAGGGTAGTGCCGACGAGCACCGAAATGATTGCTTGGAGGATCAACGCGGCCCAGGCACCCAAGAGTACCTGCCGACGAGGAAGCTTGCGGGCCAGAAAGAGGGCAGCGAGCGACGTCTTGTCAGGGAGTTCGGCGAGAAAGATGGCCAACGCCACCGAAGCGATAACCCTTATGGATATTTTGATTCCCCAATCCACAAAATGACTATTCGATGCTCAGGAGCGATTACTACTCAGCAAGGTTTCTCCCTGTGGGCCGCTCCATTACCACAGAGCGTAATTGGCCGTGGATTCATTCTCGTCTCAGAGAGGGTCGCTCGCTATTAGCGTTGGACTGACCGACTTGGAGACGTCATCGGGCCCGGCTGGGTAAGAATTGGCCCGATGACTACTCGATGGTGAACGTGCGGATAAATAGTTGCACTTTACTCTCACCCAGACAAGTAAACGCTCGGCCCAATCGGCAGGTCATTCCAAGGAATGGGCTTCACCCAGCCACTGGATTCGAGGGCGGAAGAAGGGGAGAGTCGAGCGACTTGAACGCCGACCTTCGACCCAATTGATTATCTTGATTATGTCTCTTTAGCGTGAAGCCCCCCTTTGTCGAGGACGACGGCCTAAGTGGGACACTCTAAAGGAGCGGAATGAAGAGTGTGTCCGCCGAGTCAGGCCGCTTGGAAGTTTCTCGTGTGCTAACTAACGGAAGCGAGAGTTTGTCCGTAGTGCCGAAGCGGGATTGAATGGGAGACCATCCGTATTAGAGAGCTATCGGTCTTGACCATAGCTCAGCGCCCTCGGATTGGCGCCAGTCCGCGCCAGGGCAACACTATCCATGGTTCGAACGGATCATATCTTTTAGCCGCCAACCGGACACTCGGTCGATCCGACGTCTGCCAGTGGTGCCGTCTGCGGCGAAGCCCACTCTGTGACCGACCGTTTCCAGCCAGTCCTAAGAGGACAATTGCCGATATACTTTGATCGTCTAAATTGCTATTTGGTCAATACGAGTCTGTTGTGCGACCTTCCAAGTAGGGCTAATGCCAATCCAAGTACCCCGATGTCTCGAAGTACGAGGTCAGAAAGTCCAGCCGTTGCTACCAGGGTGATAACTATTTCTATCATTAGAACCACGGTAAGTAGGGAAGCCAACCTAGGCGCAACTCCAAATATCAAAGCCACCGCGAGGATAGTTAGCACCCAGCCGTGGGTGAGTACCAGGATCTGAGCCAGATGAGAACTCTGCGAGATGATAGGGACATAGCCGGTCCAAAGACCGGGTACCACTAGCTCGTGGTAACCAAACCAAAGTAGTACCAGCCCCAAAAGTATCCTGGCCGCTACAAATCCCCATTCGCCGATGTTTTCGAGAAAGTCATACCGTTTCTGCGGCGACTCGGTGTGGGCGGTTGCGCCAGGGGCTGAATTAGAGATGAGGGTACTTTTTGAACGGGATATTGGCTCCCTGCGCACCTGTGAAACCTTTTGGCTTGATCCGCTCATGCCCGAACCTCACTCTTGCGAAATCGTTCTGCAATTACCTTCATTCGACAATCCTCCCAGCTGGCGTAGTAACGATTACCCCGTCGTCGCTCCCCCCGTAGTCGTTGTTTCCCGAATCATCGCTAAAGCTTGCTTCGATGAAGTAGACCTTGTCGCCCTTGGCGTAGGTGGCGGACTGAGTTGAAGTGGGGGATGATGCTGGTGCCAAGGTAATGGTTTCTGCCGTTGCTCCAGGGTGTACCTTCACTACGAAGCCCGCTAGCGCGAGCTTGGTTTGCGAGCTTTCGCTTCCCGGGTAGATCTGAAAAGCGTACTTAGCATATTGTGTCGAAGAAAGAACTGGACCGAGCTTGACCGGCGCTGCGGCAGAACCAGATGCAGTCTTGGTGTTACCCGAGGATCCGGTGGAGCTCGATGAAGGACTATTTGAAGTATTAGAGGATTGTGTAGTTGAACCCGAGGAAGTCGGGGCGGTAGCGGAGATATTGCCACCGTTGGTAACTACCCCGTGTCCGTACCCATGGAAGGCCAACCCAGCGGCTCCCAGCGCAGTTACGGCAAGGAGAGAAAGGCCAACCTTTCCAAGCTCCTGATCTAATATCTTCACTCGGCATCTCCGTACGGTGCAATCTCAAGTGGGACTTGAGATTGTGGGGCAATCAATATTTCTGAGGACATAGTGCTATAGACTAAGGGCGCCTAAATTGGACTTAACTTGAAATCGGCTGTGTGAAGCTTTAGTTTCTTCATTTAAATCGCAGAATTCAATTCTCCTAAGCGTCAACAGAAATTTGGATGAAATCTTCCCCGCCGATTTAGATTCGATGATAATCTCGCTTTGGCTCTGGATAGCTAGGGAGGGAATATGAAAGCAGAAGTCAAAGGTACGACAATGCCCGTATTGGAGGTGACCCTCGACAACGGGGAGTCGGTCATTTCTACCCACGGCGAGCTCTCCTGGATGACCCCGAATATGCAGATGAGCCAGACCACCTCAACGGGTGGTAGCGGTAAAGGCCTCATGTCTTCTCTAAAGCGAGTGGTGGGTGGCGGAGGCCTTTTTCTTACCAAGTACCAAGCGACCGGCGGCCCAGCAATGGTTGCATTTGCGGCTAAGTTGCCAGGTCGAATATTCAATGTCGAGATTGCTCCGGGCAAGGGGTATTTGGTTCATAGGACGGGCTGGCTATGTGGAACCGACGGAATCACGCCGACCATCGGCCTCCAGCAGTCCTTTAGGGCCGGACTGTACGGTCGGGATGGTTTCATTCTCCAAAGACTTGAAGGTACCGGTACTGCGTGGATCGAGCTTTCAGGCGAGATAATTAACTACAACCTCAATCCGGGCCAAAGTATCCTCGTACACCCCGGACACGTCGGGATGTTTCAGGATTCGGTTGCCTTTCAAATCACTACAGTACAAGGCCTATCAAATATATTCTTCG
>JAKCBW010000127.1 GCA_021842145.1 Actinomycetes bacterium | reverse complement strand
CGTTCTGTTTCGGCCTTTGCTTGCATAGCTTTCAGCATGGAAATTGCATTTCGGAGGAGCGGCTAACCATGACTGGGATTAAAAGTTGCTTTGCATCGGAGACGTCTCCAACGTGTGTCTCATTTTAAGCCGGAGTTAAAGTCGGACGAGTTTCTGGTCCCGTGGTGTGGGTAGGCAAAATTCGATGTAGATCCAAAAATGGCGCCAAAGAAGGTAGTCTGGCGAAACTGCCAGAACGAAACTGCCAGAAGAAATTCTATGGAACGGGATCGGGCGGGTCGACGCCAAAATGGCATGGACCTAGGTGGCATGGACCTAGGTGGCATGGACCTAGGTGACATGGACGGAAATGGCATAGACCGAAACAGGCACCAAGTAGAGATTCGGCCGATGGCTCGTCGGGTGGGCGCCCCTAACGAATCCAGGGGCAGTTCTGCTAGCCAGACGACAGGCGCTTATCTCGACGTCGCTCAAAGCGTAACTACCTCCGGCGGTCGATACCTCGAAGCCGTCGAATATCTGTAGGTCAGTAGCAAGAGAAAATCTACCGGGGCGACAGTCGAGTGGCGTGGGTAGTACGTCAGGTAGTAGGCCGTCCTGAATTAGTCGTCATTGGCCGACGATGGCTACTACTTTGAAAACGGATTATGGAAGCGGATTATGGAAGCGCATTATGGAAGCGCATTATGGAATAGTCGGTTTGCGCTGATCCAAAGGACCAGGTCGTCACGGGGCTTACGTTGACACCCTACCCATATCGGTATTTCAGAGTCAGGCCAAAGGCCAGTTGGTAATCACAAAAAGCTGGCAGTCTTTGCGTGAAGTCTTTTGGAAATGCCAGGGTCTCAGCCATTAACGGAAACCAACCTGAGCCACTTGGCGGTCGATGTAGCTGTGCCGGATAAATATGGTGGGATGAATATGTGATGGAGTCGCGAAATGGAAGGCTGCGATCCACGCTGCGGTCCCATTGGTCGTCGCCAAAAGGCTGGGTTCATCTTGCCTTGTGTGCTTTTGTCAATGGTGTCAGGAGGTTGCGAAGTCAGTTTTGGTGGCTCTTTTGTCATGAGCTATTCGCCATCTTGTTCACAGGCTGGTCGATATGATCTGCGGTAGTCCCGAAGCACACGGCGTTTCCTTTGGTGTCGTTCCCCTCAATATGACCTTTGCTACCTGCAGCTGGCCGATTCGCATCGAAGATTATTAAGGTTAACCACGTCTAAAAGATGCTGTCCGGCTCAAGGATGCGCTTAGCTCTGTAAGCTTGTTGATCGCTATGCGCTCAACTGCTGAAAAGTCTGAAGGTAATCAAGTAGACCTCCGAATCGAGATCGACGAGGAGGAGCTTGCTCCATTTATAGAATCATCCGTCCGGAAGCTGACCAAACAGGTTCGCATCCCGGGCTTTCGACCGGGCAAGGCTCCTAGGAAGGTCGTAGAGAGTCGAATCGGTATGAAAGCCATCAGACTCGAGGCCATCGAGGAGTCACTTGACGGCTTCTACCGTCAAGCCGTACTGGACAACGACCTCGACGTCATTGAGCCTCCACGAGTCAGAATCGATGAGGGCGAAGAGTCTGGAAATGTCGCGGTAATGGCGACCGTTTCGGTTCGTCCGCAGGTGAAGGTCGAGGGTTACGACTCGTTGGTTGTAAATCTCCCGATCCACGTCTATGGCACAGAAGAAGATATCACCCTAGCTATAGAGCGGATGAGGGAGCAGCAAGCCGAGACGACAGAGGTGACCCGTCCCGCCCAAGTTGGCGATCAGGTAACTGTCGACATTGAGGTGACCCAGCAAGGTGAACCCCAAGAGGAAGACTCAGCGGTCGACCTCGGCTTTAGAGTCGGCAAAGGAGAAGTAGCCGCCGACGTTGATGAGGCCGTAGTTGGTCTTGGGATCGGCGAGTCAAAGGAGTTCGAGCGTAAGCCGACCGAAGGTGACACCGAGGGTGAATCCGGGCCGACGTCTCAGGTGAAGGTTACCCTCAAGGCAGTCAGGGAGGTAATACTTCCCGAACTAAATGACGAATTCGCAGCGGACGTCTCCGAATTTGCGACCCTCGCCGAATTGAAAGACGACCTGAAGAAGTCGTTTGATAACATGCGCAAGGCCCAGGGTCGACAGCTCTATCCGGACTACGTGATCTCCGCATTTCTCGAAATAGTTGAACCAAAAACGGTTCCAGACTCCCTCGTGAAAGAGGAGGTCAACAGCCAGATTCATACCTTTGGCCACCGTTTAGATGCCCAGGGCATGTCGCTCGGGCAGTACTTGGATATGACCGGCATGTCGCAGAGTGACCTGCTGATGCAATTTCAGCAGGGGGCCCTACAATCCGTCCTGTTGGATCTAGCCCTTCGTTCACTCGCAGATGCCCTCGCTATCGAGATCAGTACTTCGGACGTAGACGAAGAGCTAGTCAGAATCTCTCAGTCCCTCAACGAGGAAATTACTGAAACTCGCAAGAGGTATTCGACTATCGAAGCCGAGAAGTCGCTCAAGGCCGAGCTGCGAAAGTCCAAGGCTGCCGATTGGCTGATGGAAAATGCAGTTGTGCTCGACCCCGACGGGATGCCGGTTTCCTTTGAGGAGCTCAAAGAGCCGACTGAGCAAGAGGCCATCTCCGATCAAGGAGACGAGGAGATTTCGGACGCTGAGCCGATTACAGAAAATTCCGGGGCCAACCTAGACTCAGACCAACAGGCTTAAAGTTGGGTAGCGTGCGGAGGTCGATTAGATGAAGGCATATAACTATCTGGTTCCCACGGTGGTGGAGTCCAGCTCACGCGGCGAAAGGGCGTATGATCTCTACTCGAGACTCTTGAAGGAGAGACTGATCATCCTGGGCACGCAAGTCGATGACGCAGTCGCAAATCTGATCTGCTCTCAGTTGCTCTTCTTGGAGTATGAAGACCCAGAAAAGGATATCAGCCTCTATATCAACTCGCCCGGTGGAGATATCACTGGACTCTTTGCGATCTACGACACGATGAAGTACATCAAGCCTGACGTATCGACCTTCTGCTTTGGACAGGCCGCCTCCGCTGCAGCGGTCCTCTTGGCCGCAGGTAGCAAGGGGAAGCGCTTCGCCCTCCCTCATTCGAGGATTCTCCTCCATCAGCCCTACGGAGGTGTGGGTGGTCAAGCTACCGACATCGAAATTCAGGCTAAAGAGATAATGAGGATGAAGGATCTTTTGAATCAGATGCTCTCCGACGATACCGGACAGCCAGTGGAGAAGATCGCCAAGGATACAGATCGAGATTTTATCCTTGAGGGTCAGGATGCCGTGGCATACGGGATCATCGATGAGGTCTTGACCACGCGAGAAGACGCTTCGGCCCTCGCGGATGCGGCGATCCGCTAAGGATAACCAATCTTATAGATGGAGGCCCTGAGGATTCGTTCGTCAGGGCACAAGGGATGTCACTATGCGTATCACACTATTGTGATACGCCCTAATTTTGGCTGATTTCATTTACACTTGGTTCATGGAGACTTTTTCGTCCGGCGTCAAGCCGCCTTGGGTGCCTTCAAAGGAGACACAAGAGGTCAGAACTTCGGTTCAGGGCTCAAGTCGAACGTGGGATAATGCCGAAATAGCTGGATATACGTCGGCCAATGGAACGAGGGGACGCAATGGCCAAATTTGGTGAAGGCCAAGAGGTCGTGAAGTGTAGCTTTTGCGGTATGTCCCAAAAGCAAGTTAGAAAGCTTATTGCCGGACCCGGCGTGTATATCTGCGATAAGTGTATCGAGCTTTGTAACGACATAATTGAAGATGAATTAGTTGACGCTAATGAAGTCAAATTTGACAAACTTCCGAAGCCAAAGGAGATCTTTGACTTTTTGAGTAGCTACGTGGTTGGACAGGACGATGCTAAAAAGCGTCTGTCCGTCGCCGTCTATAACCACTACAAAAGGATCCAGTCCTCACCTAAGAGAAATAGCGACGTCGAACTACAGAAGTCGAATATCTTGCTCTTAGGTCCTACCGGCTGCGGGAAGACACTTTTGGCTCAAACCTTGGCGAGGATGCTAAATGTTCCCTTCGCTATTGCTGACGCCACCGCGCTGACCGAGGCGGGCTACGTCGGTGAAGACGTTGAGAACATTCTTCTCAAGCTGATCCAAGCCGCCGAGTACGACGTCAAGAAGGCGGAGACGGGAATCATCTATATCGACGAAATCGATAAGATCGCCCGCAAGTCGGAGAACCCTTCTATAACTCGCGACGTATCTGGAGAGGGTGTACAACAGGCCCTCCTGAAAATCCTGGAAGGTACGGTCGCCTCCGTTCCCCCACAAGGCGGCAGGAAGCACCCCCACCAGGAGTTCATCCAGATAGACACTACCAATGTCCTCTTTATCTGTGGTGGTGCCTTCGCTGGGTTAGACAGGCTGATCGAGTCGAGGGTCGGACGTAAGTCGATGGGTTTTCGAGCCGACCTCAAGACGGGTAACTACAACGAGGGTGAAATCCTGAAGAAGGTCCTGCCCGAGGATCTTTTGAAGTTTGGACTTATACCAGAGTTCGTCGGGAGACTTCCGGTAATTGGAGCGGTGTCGAACCTCGACAAGGAGGCTCTGATCCAAATATTAGTTGAGCCGAAGAACGCACTCGTCAAGCAGTACCAGAAGGTATTTGAACTAGACGGCGTAGAGCTGGAGTTCACCGAGGACGCACAGAGCGCCATCGCAGAGCAAGCACTGCTTAGGGGTACTGGAGCCAGGGGGCTGCGTGCGATTATCGAAGAGGTACTACTGGACTCGATGTACGATATCCCCTCACGCTCCGACGTCGGCAAGTGTGTAATCGACAGGGAGACGGTGCTAAATAACGTGGCACCTACTTTGCAGCCGAAGATTC
>JAKCBW010000126.1 GCA_021842145.1 Actinomycetes bacterium | reverse complement strand
TGAAGGACTCCCAGGGCCCGATACACGTCAGGTAGTGGGTTATCTAGTTGGCTGAAGCGGTCTGTGTATTGGCGGCCGGGGTGGGTAGTCGATTCAAGGGGTCGACCCCAAAGCTTCGGACCATATTTCGTGGAAAAGAGTTGGTGCGTTGGTCACTGGAGGCGGCGCTGGCCGTCCCGGCCGAGGAACACTTTGTGGTAGTCGGTGGAACAGAGATCGGGGATCTAATCCCGAAGGGATTCGAGGTGCTAGAGAATGATCGCTACCAAAGCGGTATGGCGAGCAGTGTGATGGTGGCAATCGAGGAGGCGCGCTTAAAGGGATTGAATGCGATAACTATAGGGTTGGGAGACCAGCCGGGTATCGACGCCCGATGCTGGACTAGTGTGTTTGTAAGCCGTACTTCGCCGATAACCGTCGCTACCTACGATGGCAAGAGGCGAAATCCGGTTCGGTTGGCCGAATCAGTCTGGGGACTGATGCCAGCCGTAGGTGATTTGGGGGCAAGGGAGCTGATCTCGTCACATCCCGAACTCGTCGCTGAGGTCGCGTGTGACGCAGAGCCATTCGATATCGATACTTTGGAGGATTTGGAGATATGGAGATAAGGAACGAATTTACCGTCTCGGTCCCGATCGAGCAGGCCTGGGAGACTCTCACCGACGTTGAGAAGATCGCCCCTTGTCTTCCGGGGGCCTCCCTAGACGGCAGGGACGGCGAGAGCTACCTGGGCCAGGTAAAGATCAAAGTCGGCCCGATTACCGCTTCATACAAGGGTAAGGCGCATTTTATAGAGAAGGACGAACAGGCTCACAAGGCGGTCCTCAAGGCCGAGGGACGGGATACCAAGGGCCAAGGCAACGCTTCGGCGACCATTACCGCACAGCTCAAAGAGGCGGGCTCTGGCACCTTCGTAGAGGTGACCACGGACTTGGCGATATCTGGTAGGGTCGCTCAGTTTGGTAGGGGGGTACTCGCTGATGTTTCGGGAAAGCTCCTCGAACAGTTCGTAGCGACCCTCGAGTCGACGGTCTTAGGATCCAACACCCCAGCCTCATCGGCATCCTCGCCTGAGGATACTAACGGAAAGGCAACTACTTCGGGCGCTTCGACTTCGGGATCTGCCACTCAGCCGAGAAGCGTAGAACCAGAGCCCGTCGACCTGATGGGGCTCGCCGGGAAGACCATGGCGAAGCGACTGCTTCCGGCTATACCGGCGGTATTTTTTGTGATTTTGATCCTACTCAAGAGGAACAAGAAGAATCGGCGCAAAAGAGCCTGACCAGATAAAGAGCTGACCGCAGGCAAGCTGAGAATACAAAAAAGGAATATAAAAAGGCTGAGTATATGGGTCTGCCGGGTGGCTTTTTAGCCTCGGAAGAAGAGAGACTAGAGGTCGAGTCACTCCTAGCAAGAAGGGTCGAGTTTCCCTTTAGGGTAGCGGTGCGCAACCCTAAAGGGGGAGTGGTGGTCATCGAGAACTTCCCGATCTCCGATAACCAAAGACCGATGCCGACCTGGTTTTGGCTGATAGATCCGGAGATTTCCCAACGGGTTAGTCGGCTCGAATCAGAGGGCGGTGTTAAAGAAGCCGAGAGGATCTTCTCTCCTTTGCTGCTCGCCGGGGTATCTCGAATCTATACCGCCGGGCGGGACGATCTCATTGCCAAGGTGGACTTGCCGCCTCAACTCTCCCTGGCCAAAGGGGTTGGAGGTGCTAGGGCGGGGGTGAAGTGCCTCCACGCCCAACTCGCATACTCCTTGGCCGGTGGGTGGAACCCGGTCGGATCTTGGGTGGCGAAGATGATAACCCTCGACGTCGTGACCTACACTCTCCTCTAAGGTTTTTGGGTGATCTGGCTGTCTCGATGGGCACCCTGGGGAAAGGATGGACGAATTGGCCAATGTATGGCGTGGGGCACGGATATCCCTCAGGCCCCTTCGCCCGAGTGATTACGGCCAGTGGATCGACGTCCGCACGAGGTGCCGGGAGTGGTTGTCGGTCTGGGAGCCCAAGCTCCAGTCTGCGAGGGTTGAGCAGATGGGTAAGCCCGGGTTCGAACTCCTCTGTCGAGCGAGGGACGAAGACTCCCGCAGGGACTTTGCCTACGGCTTCGGAGTGTTTTTAGGTGATCGCTTTTTAGGTGAAGTCAACCTTTCGGGTGTCCAGAGGGGTCCCCTGCAGAACTGCACCATCGGATACTGGATCGACCAGGACGTAGCGGGGAACGGCTACATCCCCGAAGCTGTGGTCGTGGCGATGAAGTTCGCCTTTGAAGAGGCCAAGTTGCATCGAGTCCAGATATCGATTCTTCCGAGAAACCAGCGGAGCAGGCGGGTAGTGGAGAAGCTCGGTATAGCAAAGGAGGGCCTCGCTAGGAGGTACGTCGAGATCAACGGGGTGTGGGAGGATCACTTTTGGTTCGCGATCACCTACGAGGAGTGGGTCGCAAGGCGTCAGGAATTCATCACCAATTGGATCACCAGATAGCTCTGACCTTCTCCGCCGAGAGCAAAACTGAACTTACCCGACTAATTCGGCCTGAAAATGCAACCTATCCAGCAGTTATGGTTATAAATATCTTGAGGGTTGTAGTCACTAAATAGTTCACATACTGGATGTTATGGCATAGAACGTCCTTATGACACGTAAGAACTCTGCGATGCACGTAGTCACAACTCGTCGTACTTACAAGGACAGGGTCTACGAGTCCCACCTTTTGCGCCACTCCTTCCGTGAAGACGGCAAGGTAATGAATGAGACACTGGCCAATCTCTCCCATCTGCCTGGGCCAATCATTGAGATACTTCGTCAGTTGTTAGCTGGCAAGGATTACGTCTTAGCCGGAGAGGGCTTTGAGATAACCCGTACTCTCCTCCATGGACATGTCGCAGCCCTATCGGCTATGGCAAACAAACTCGGCATGGCAAAGCTACTTGGTCCTTCCTCCAAGGAGCGTGACATAGTCCTCAGTCTCATTATCGCCAGGGCCCTAAAACCAACCTCCAAGCTCGCAACTACGAGGTGGTGGGGAAATACCACACTTGGATCAGACCTTGTTCCCGAGGGGACCTCAACCGATGAGATCTATGGGGCGATGGACTGGCTAGTTAGCCGACAGCACAGAATAGAAGCCGCCCTGGCACGTCGTCATTTAGAAAAGGGCTCGATGGTCCTCTATGACCTATCTAGTTCTCAGATGGGAGGGACGCAGTGCCCACTAAGCCACTACGGATATTCAAGGGACCACAAGTCGTCAAGGACCCAGATCGAATATGGCCTTATGACCGACAAAGAAGGCCGACCTATATCGATAGAGGTCTTTAAGGGAAATACATCAGATCTCGAGGCTTTCGTACAAGCGGTCTCCAAGGTGCGGGATCGCTTCGGACTAAAAGAGGTCGTCATGGTTGGAGACCGGGTGATGATCACCAAAGCCCGTATCGAGGCATTACGGAACTTGGGCCAGATGAGCTGGATCACCTGCTTGAGGGCACCTGCTATTAGGGCATTGGCCGAGGATGGCGCAATCCAGCTCAGACTGTTCGACGAGATGAAACTGGAGGAGATCACCCATCCCGACTGTCCCGGAGAACGCCTAGTTGTCTGTCGTAATCCTTCCCTGGCATCAGAGCGTACGAGAAAGCGTAACGAACTACTAGATGACACCGAGGAGGAACTCAAAAAGATCCAGGATGCTATTAGCCGACCTATACATCCCCTCTCTGGAGAGTCGCAGATCCTCCTTCGGGTCGCAAAGGTGATCAACCGTCACAAGATGACCAAGCACTTCGAATACCAAGCACTTCGAATATAGAGTCACCGATGAGAGTTTGGAATTCTCGAGAAAGACCGAGCAGATATCAGCCGAGGAGGCTTTAGATGGTATCTACGTCATACGTACTCCCGTGCCAAAAAACCAACTCAATACCGGCCAGGTAGTCGAGTCATACAAGGGCCTAAAGGTCGTCGAGGCGGACTTTCGAAGCCTGAAGGCAATCGACTTAGACCTACGTCCGATACATCACCTTAGAGAACCGGGTAAGGGCGCAGGTATTTATCGGTATGTTGGCTTCTTATCTTCTCTGGCACCTCCGTGAAGCCTGGACTCCACTCCGCTTTGTTGACGAAGAACAAATAACCCCGCTTGACCCAGTGGCTCCAGCTGTAGCCTCGGCTTCCGCTAGAGCTAAGGCGGCAACAAAGATCACCAAAGACAAGAAGTACCCAGTCCAGAGTTTGGAGACCCTTCTTCATTACCTCTCTATGCTCACCAGAAACACCATCATGTTTGCCGATGGCGTACAGGTAGAGGGACTCTCCATTCCAACGGAGCTACAACGTCAGGCTTTCGCACTCATTGAGGCTCCAATTCCGATCGAGATTAGCGCCATGTAGACAACAACGCTATGCTGAAAAAGTAAAAACTCCCTGACAGACAGGGAGTTTTGTCGTTTAAGGGAAGGTAAGTTCGGACTAGTCAAATTTCTTGAGGGTTAATTCGTGGGCCGATGTTCTGAGCCTAATGGTACAATATCTAGTACCATTAGGAGGAAAGATGGCGATCACGGCAAGCGAAGCTCGCAAGAACCTGTTCCCACTAATTGAACAGGTCAATAATGACAGCACCCCCGTTGAGATTACTTCCCGGCGTGGAAATGCGGTACTAATTTCACTTTCCGATTATGAAGCGCTGGAAGAGACCGCCTACCTTCTGCGGTCCCCTGCGAATGCAAAGCATCTCCTTGAGAGTTTGAGCCAAGCTGTAGGTGGCGAGCGTCAAGAGTACCCCCTAGCAGAGTGAGGCTTGTCTTTACCCCCAATGGATGGGGAGACTACACCTATTGGGTCGAAACTGACAGACCGACGCTTCGGCGCATCAACAAGCTCATAGAAG
>JAKCBW010000125.1 GCA_021842145.1 Actinomycetes bacterium | reverse complement strand
CGACGTCCCCTTGCATAAGGCCTCGATGGCGAATATGGGTGCTGCCTGCATCGCTTCTGCCGGTGCAAGTATGAATCACGGTTCCGCTGCGGCGATGACCATGTACCCGATCGTCCCGGACTTCAGTAGATTTCCAGACTCCGGCAGGGACCTCAAGGAGACCACCGGGGAGATTGGCCTAGGAGCTCACTGGACCAAACTGCTCCTTCACTACCTATTCATCTATAAGGCCAAGGCCAGGCCCTTCTGGTACCTAATCCCCGAGTGAGTAACGCCAATACGGCAACATAAGTGCATAAAAGAGAAAGGCATAAAATGGATGACTCTGCATCGACGATAGCTACCGCCCCCCTGCCGACCAAAAAAACCCTCAGATCGAGGAAGAACATTCCTTTTCAAATATTGCGATTCGCTGCATTCAATATTCGAATGGTCAGGATGGTCACCAAGGCACACAAATAGCGAGACTTTGGGCACTAGCCTCAATTTGATTCGGTTAGTTATTTGAATCCGTTAGTTATTTGAATCCGTTATCTATTTGAATCGGTTAGTTCGGCTGAGGGATCCCCGTATGGTCCGTGCACTCTGTCCATGGAGCCATCTGGTTCACTCAATATGAACAAGCTCCGGTCGTAGCTGCGGTCTTAGCTGCGGTCTTAGCTGCGGTCTTAGTTGCGGTCTTAGTTGCGGTCTTAGTTGCGGTCTTAGTTGCGGTCTTAGTTGCGGTCAAGGTACAGTTTTCGCCAATTAACCCCGCCAGGCATCTGCCCGGCGGGTCGGGGTATCTGTCTGTAGCTAGCTAGAAAGTAGAGTTGAACGGACATTCCTTCGCATTTGCAATAAGTTTGTTGTAATCGGTCTTTTTTACCTAGCGAGGGACAATGTCTGTAATCAAAGTTGAGATCGACCCCGTAGAGGTCGGCATGGATTCTGCGCGTCTTGAAAGAATTGGAAAGCATTTCCGAAGCTATGTAGACGACGGGAGACTACCGGGGTGGTCCATGGTCATTGCTCGAGAAAATCAGGTCGTATACCACGATCAGTATGGCTTTGCTGATATCGAATCCAAATCACCAATTACTCAGGACACCCTGTTTCGCATCTACTCGATGACCAAGCCGATCACTTCGGTCGCACTTATGATCCTGTACGAAGAGGGAAAGGTGGAACTCACTGACCCTGTGTCAAAGTACATCCCGTCATTCGCCCAACCGATGGTCTTTGTAGGAGGTGGATCCAACGATCCGACCCTTCGCCCAGCCACCGAACCGATGAGAATTTGGCACCTCCTCACCCACACATCTGGTCTGACCTATGGATTCCTCTACGCCAACCCGGTCGACACTATTTACCGAAACAATGGATTCGAATGGGGAAGTCCGAAGGGACTCTCATTGGCCGAGACCGTCGACAAATTCGCCGAAATGCCACTTCTGTTCAACCCCGGTTCGGAATGGAACTATTCGGTAGCTACCGACGTACTCGGACGGGTCGTAGAGGTCGCATCGGGGATGGCTCTCGACGAATTCTTCAAAACGAGGATCTTCGAGCCCCTTAAAATGGTCGATACCGCCTTTTATGTTCAGGAGTCCGACGCAGAAAGGCTCGCAACCCTATACCTGCGGGCACCCGAACCGGAGAAGACCTCCAGAATCGACTTCATGGGGGACTTAGCAAAGTCAAAACCAACCAGTCCCTCAGGCGGTGGAGGCCTTATATCGACTCTCTCCGACTACCACCGATTCACCCAGATGTTGCAAAACCGAGGCACCCTTGAGGGAGCTAGGATCCTCGGCTCGAAGACCCTCGGATACATGACGGAAAATCACCTACCCGGAAATCAGGATCTTCAAAAATTTGGTCGGCCGATATTCGCAGAGACCAATTACGACGGAGTCGGCTTTGGGTTAGGTTTTTCGGTTGTAATAGACCATCGAGCGACCAAATCCGTTTCCTCCCTTGGACAATACGGCTGGGGTGGGGCGGCTTCTACGACCTTCTGGGTGGATCCTTTGGAGGACATCACCGCCGTATTTATGACCCAGCTCCTACCCTCGAGCAGCTATCCAATTAGACCACAGTTAGCCCAACTCGTCTATCAGTCAATAGTCGACTGATCGATCGGAGAGCCAAACTCGAAGCTGGTTAATGGCCAATCATCGAGGGGACCAGATAGAGGGCGAAGCCGATCACCACGAGGCACATGCCCCATGCAAAATAGCGATATGGTGCCCTCAGCCGATACTTTGCCGGCAGGACTCGGGCCTCTAGTAGAATCAGGAACCCCAAGACGATGGGGAGCAGGAGGGCATTTATAACCTCTACGTCCACGGCCAAATGGACCAGGTCAAAACTCGCCAGGACGATAATCGCACCGAGCACGTGAATCAGGGAGTAGGAGAGGTAGAACTTTTTTGCCTCTTTCGGCTTTAGGTTGAGACTGTGGCGCCAGTTAAAAACTTCTCCTAACCCCCACGCCGCCGCTACCGAGGCGACGATGGCGGCGACGAGTGACGCCCCTAACACCCCGCAACCGAGGAGCACCCGGGCCCACGTTCGGCCAAGGAATGGCTCGAGAGCTTGAGAGATCGCGCCTACGCTTGCCAGGTTAGCCCCGTGGTGCGTCCTTCCTATGGTCGCCGCTAGCGATACCACGACCCCGATCATTATGAGCTGAGTGACGACTGCACCTATCGCAGTATCGATCCTCATGTGCCGAATCGATACCTCCTTGATTCCCTTGTCAATGACCGCTCCCTGCTGGTAAAAGATCATCCAGGGCATTATGACCGCTCCGATATTCGCGGCCAGAAGGTAGAGGTAATTACTATTCGACAAGGGTATGTTGGTTATCCCGCTCGAAAAAGCGCTCACGGAGGGGTGTGAAAGAAACATCGCCGGTATAAAAACCAACTCGGCTAGACCGACAAGGATGCCGATCCTCTCCAAAGATCGATAGCTTCCGGTCAATCCGATCGCAATCAAAAAGAGCGTCACCACGGGTACGACGAGCCAGCGAGAGACGCCAAAGAGTTCACCTACGCCAACAATCCCGACAAACTCACTCACCAGCGCCCCGACCGACGATATAAAAAGAGTCAGCGAGGAGAGGATCGCCCAAAAGGTGCCGAAATTCTCCCTGATTAAAAGCCCATGGCCCTGCTGGGTATAGATTCCCAGCCTCGCCGCCATCTCCTGGACCACGTAGAGTACGGGAATCAAGAGTATCTCGGGCAGCACGAGCTGATAACCGAATTTTGCCCCCGATTGCGCTGCGGTAATAAGTGATCCAGCGTCGGTATCGGCTAGCATTACCACTATTCCGGGTCCGATGACCCCAATCAGCGCTACCGCCCACGGCATAAGGCGCCCTCGGCGACCCACTTCTAGGTCAGATTCAACAGGAAACGGGGTTCTCACCTTTGCCCCCCGTTACGCATTGAAATTGACCTACCTCCAGAGCCGACGGAAAGAACCTTTTCATCAAAGGATAAACAGCAAACCTCGTCTGCCACACTTCGTGCAGAGCGTCAACTGACCTGATAGCTAGGGAAGCCTAGGACATTGATCGATCCCTCCTCCGACAACATTAGTAGCAAAGCCCTACCCAGGAGGGATCTCGACCCAAAATCTCAAACCAGCGACGAGCATCATTTAGACGAGCATCACATAAAAGTCCTAAGCTAACTCAAGTGTCTCCCACCCACAGTGCAGCCGTTGCCGCATGGACAATAAAACGATAAAAGCTACCCTCTGTTCTCGCCCCTCCCCTGCGAAATGCCATTTGACTTGGCGTGTTACCTCTGAACATTTTGCAGGTACCTTGAGTCTGTGTAGACCTTGAACCCGTGGGGACCTTGGGAAAAGTTCACACCGGCCAGCACTTGGTGCTCCTCAGGCACGCACGGGGGAAACGGTGTCCGGCGTTTTTAATTTTGCTCCTTGGTGAACCCAGAAAGAATGGCTTTGTGAAAAACTTATCCACTAAGGGCCAATCCATAAAAAAGCTGATATAAGTCGAAGCACACCCTGAAGGAAACTTGAAAAATGGCCGTCTTGTAGCCCAAACGAGCACTTTTTAAGCGATTGACGGACTTTAGATCCCTAGTTTTGGTAAAGTACCTATTGGAAATTCACTAATTAGTTACCGTGTGTTTCCTTTTCGTTTAACTTGCATGAAGCTGCTGTCCACAACGGCTGGTTACCTTGTGGAAGTCAATCGAAGAAATCGATACAAGGCTAGCCCGAGGGTTATAATCCGAGGGTTGGTGGAATTTAGTATCCTGGGAGGGAAAATTGAATAAAAAAGCGGTACTAGGTGCAAGCCTCGGTACTCTGAGCCTCTTTCTTGCCGCATGCGGGTCAAGTTCATCATCGAGCAGCTCCGGCTCTGCAACGACATCGGCCTCCGTGAACTGGGCAAACGTAACTTCGGCTTCCGCCGGAGGAGGGTTTAATGCTTTGGTTGCAGCGGCGAAAAAGGAGGGGCACCTAAACGTCGTTGCCCTCCCACCTGGATGGGCCAACTACGGAGCGATAATCTCCTCTTTTGAGAAAAAGTATGGGATCACCATCACCAGTGAGAACCCAAATGGCTCCAGCGCAGAGGAGCTGGCGGCACTCACCTCGGAGAAAGGCACATCAAAAGAGCCCGATGTTGTTGACGTCGGACCTTCCTTTGCCCTTCTAGGAGCCCAGAAGAACCTCTTTGCCCCATATAAGGTCCAAGCGTGGAATCAGATCCCGACCGACGCAAAAGCGGCAAATGGAGCCTGGTATTTCGACTACGGCGGCTATATATCGATCGGCTACAACGCTGGCACTTTCGGGGCAAACCCCCCAACTAGCTTCGCCAGCCTCCTGCAGCCCCAGTACAAGGGTGCGGTCGCTCTGGACGGTAACCCAACCAGCGCTGGTGCTGCCTTTGGAGCGGTCTATGCGGCG
>JAKCBW010000124.1 GCA_021842145.1 Actinomycetes bacterium | reverse complement strand
CGAAGGGTTTCTCCTGTAGTTCTGGCAACATATTCGGTGGTAATGCTGATCGTTATTGCCCTCGCTGTCATCTCTTTTAGCCAAGCATCGCCTTTTTTAAATTACGCCAAAATTGTCGGCATTATTGCCGGACTTCTCCTTTTGCTACTTGGGTTTTTTCTTCATAAGGGCAGCCTCGACGAAGTTGACAAAGAGCTGCTCGGGTCGTTAAGGTCGACATTAGCTGAGCAACGAGAGATGGGCCATCGACTTTCAGAGCAGCTGGGACAACAAATTCTGGTCGACGAGCCACTGAGGTTAGAACTGTCAAAGCTGACAGATGAGATATCGACGTTGTCTGGCAAAGTCGCCGAAAAGGTTCGCTTTATGGAGCTTCGCAAATCTCTCCATGACCAAAGGGTAAAAGCTGAAACCGAGAGGGACATTTTGCTTAATCGGATCGAGAGGGAGTATGAGTACACCTTCAACGTCTGCTACAGACACGGCCCCGTGACACAGCAGGCTCTTGAGGACCGTGAGCTTTGGCGGCTGACTCAGGTTAGAGATCATTGTGCAGCACAAAGAGACATACTTTTAGCAAAGAGGGACGAACTTAGGGCCACCTTTGATCGACATGCGGAGTTAGCCTTTGAGTCTCTTTCGAGAATGGCGAGGGGATTTGGACAGCGAGGCGAGTTAGAGGAGCTGAGGCGAGAGCTATGCGATCTTGAACGGACGACCAGGGATCGGCATCAACAGCTGGATCGTCTCGAAGAGGAAATTGATCTCCTTGAAAAGGAATTTGAATCCCACAAGGCAGAAACTAATTTGCTTTTTGAAAGCTTTGGGTTGCTTTTTTCGCCATCTACAGTGGATGAGCTTCTACGCAACCTCTCCTCCAGGAGAGAAGAAGCCCTTGCTTACGAAATTCAAAGGCAGTCACTGACCGATGGAATTTTGGCCATGGGAGACCTTTCTGCGAAGATGGGAGACTTTTTTGACCAGCGGAACACCATTCCAAATCTGGTGGAGTCTGAAGTAGTTAGCTATAACAAAGTGGCGAAAGTGCTTGAATTTATGCGCTCCGAGGGGCTGTCTGGATTCGAGGACGACATGGTAAAGCCCGATGAATTGGAGAGGAAAGTTACTTACTTTCAAAGCTTCGGCGAAGCCGTCCGCGATATTTGCACCGAACTAGACCAGTTTCGCGACAGACTTCTAATGGATAGTTCGAGCTCTGCCCGGAAAAGCGTCGAGCTTCAGGAAATTTCCGTGTCGGACCTAGCTATTGAAATAGGGATTGTGGGGGAGGAGATTAAGACTTCCCTTGCTGAGTTTGCAAAGTTGTCAATTGGCAGGGAGTTGGTAGATGGGTCCAGGCTAGCCTTCGCTAAGGCAGGTCAGCCGATGGTGCTTTCCCATGCATCTCAGATTTTTTCGCTCGCAACTGCTGGTCGCTATAGGGAGATCGTTGCTCATAGAGGAGGGGCGGTCTACGTTATCGACGAGAACAACAGGGAGTTACAGACTGCAGAGCTATCTTCGGGCACACTGGATTTACTGCTGTTGTCCCTCAGGGTAGCTTTTCTTGATATTGACGGATCTATCCAGCAGGGGTGGCCGGTGATATTTGATGACGTGATGGTGAATATCGACTCCGAGCGAAGGCAGCATGGATATCAAGCGGTTCTAGCCGCTTCTGCGTCGCGTCAGGTTTTCTACCTCACCTGCCACGAAGACCATGCCGAAGGACTGGCGCAAGCGGCCAATGAATTCAGAAATTCTAGCCGTGATCCAGGCTCAGGGTGGGAATTTGAATTGATCGAACTCGATAGGATATCACCACTTCGAGGTGCAAGTCCCCTAGGCGGCTTGTCCAAAAGGTGATTAGTGGTCTTCGACCGACCATCCAAAGTGGTCTAGCGGGCCATTCCCTTTGCCTATCGCCCAATGAGATCCGCCTTCAATCGACCTAGTGACGTAGATCTTCGCATTTTTCACAGCGGTCAAGACATCTTGACCTTTTGCTAACGAAGCGGCTACGGCAGACGAAAGGGTGCAACCTGTTCCGTGTGTATTTTCCGTAGAAATCTTTCTGCTTTTGAGCTGGTGGGCACTTTTCCCATCACAAAGGATGTCGATGCTTTCGTTCGAGTCGAGATGTCCACCCTTTAGAAGCACGTATTTGGGGCCCATCGAGCATAGTGCAAATGCAGCTTCGGTTAGTTGCTCGACGGAAGAGATTTCTGCCCTGAGCAAGGTCTGTGCTTCCGTGAGGTTAGGAGTCAATATGAATGTCCTTGGAAGTATGAGTTCTATGTAGGATTTGTCAACTCCTAGATTCATTAACCGATCGCCGGAGGTGGCTACCATTACCGGATCTACTACAACCTTCTCTATTGTTCCCTCGTCTATCATCCGCGCTACGAGGGCGACATTTTCGAAGCTTCCGAGCATACCTACCTTGGTTGCTCGAACTAACATGTCGGAAGTGACGGCCTGCACTTGAGCTTCGACCATATCTGGTAGTAGTATCTGCACCTTATCCACGCCGTTGGTGTTTTGGGCGGTAATAGCGGAGATAGCGCTCGTTCCGTACACCTTCAATGCGGCAAAGGTTTTCAGATCAGCTTGAATGCCAGCCCCTCCAGAGGAGTCCGAACCGGCAATGGTTAGAGCGACCGGTGGAGTTTTTGAACTGGGTGACAATTGCGGACCCCCTTATTGGCTTCGAAAGTAATCGTGAAGCTATCTATTTTGTTGATTGGTCACTTCCTAACCCTAATGGCCGGGCAGGATAAACTGATGCCCACCAAGGATTGGGCCACTAAGGATGGAAAAAGAGGGGCGCAACAAACTAGTCACCCTGCACGAGTCCAATTTTGTAGACATTTCCCTACCGAGAATCTGACCTGCGAAAGTAGGTCAGCACTTCTTCTCAGGGGAACTTTCTCCTTTTTATCCGGTTGCTGTTTAAGAAATAAGAACTGGGGACGAATCGCGATCAGGTTATTGGCTGGTAAATCCAGGGAGTTATCCAAATGGGACAATCAGCTAGAGATCAGCCCTTCCTTCATCGGAAGTGGACGCCAGGGCTAAGTGTCTTTTTGGCACCCGACCGGCACGGTGAGCTAGGTATCCAGCTTCTATCGCCAAAGAGATTGCTCTTGCCATAACTGCGGGAGAGTCGGCCCTGGTTATCGATGTTGCTGCTAAGACCGCATCACATCCAAGCTCCATCGCTAATGCGGCATCCGAGGCAGTGCCGATGCCGGCGTCTAAAACCAGGGGAATGGTAACGAGCTCTCGCATGAGTGCGATGTTGTGTGGATTGCGTACTCCGAGGCCGGTGCCAATGGGGGCACCTAATGGCATTACCGCACTGACTCCGACAGATTGCAGATTTCGGCCAAAGATGGGATCGTCATTGGTGTAGGCCAAAACGAAAAAACCTCTAGACACTAACTCTTCAGCGGCATCAATTAGCTCTAGAGGCTGAGGCAAGAGTGTTTTGTCGTCGGCGATGACCTCTAGTTTCACAACGTTGGTCTCTAGGGCTTCCCTAGCAAGTTCGGCGGTGATGATCGCTTCTTTGGCAGTGAAGCAACCAGCCGTGTTAGGAAGGATTTGGACCTTTAGCCCTCGGAGCATGTCATAGAGGGATTGACCTGAACCGGTAGGCTTAATCCTTCGGATGGCCACGGTCACCAACTCTGTTCCGCTTGCGGCTATCGACTCTGCTATTGTCTCATGGCTCATCGCCCCTCCCGTCCCGAGTATGAGACGATTGTTGATGACGTATGAGCCCAGCTTTAGAGGTTCGACTTGCAACTAGTTCTCCTTATAAACCTGAAGTTTAACCACCTTGAGCGATGGTCAGGATTTCAACTTTTTGACCTTCGGTGAGGATTGTCTCCGGCCACATTCTTCGGTGCACCACCTCGGCGTCCAGCGCCGCTGCAACTCCCACTTTGGGAAGGTTGAGGATGTCTAAGAGTTCATCCAATGAAGTTCTGGCTCTGATTGACTTCGCCTCTCCATTGACCAAGATCGTCACATTCTCGGAGCCAACTTGTTTTGCCGGGTTTTCCACTTTGCATTCTTCCTTTTCAAAAATACCCCCTACAGGCTCGGTGTGACCGGGCGAAGCTGGTCGAGCAAACCCGTGAGGCAAGTCTTCTTGTCTGACCTTTCCCCTAATTGAGAGCTTCTAACTTGAACCTATTGGGTGTGGTTTCTTTAAGCCAATCAGGTGGCGAGTCATTAAATATGGCCCTGTCCAGAGCGTCAGCGGTAAAGGGAGAGACGAGAATGCCATGGCGAAAGTGACCGGTGTGCGCCCAGATCGTCCCGCTTACCTGTCCCACCAGGGGAAGGTTATCTGATGTTCCAGGGCGAAATCCGAAGTTTGTCTCAAAGAGCGACGATTCCCTAATAGACGGGATGACCCTCGTGGCATCTGCGAGAATGTCGGTGATGGCTCCGAGACGCTGAGTAGTGTCAAAACCGACCTCCTCCATGGTCGCACCGACCACCACTTCTTGATCAACCCTAGGTACCATGTAAACGGGGCGATTATTTACCGCTCCACGCACGACGTGCGATGGTGCGCCATAATTTTGGTCAGCGTTGACTCGAAGAATCTGCCCCTTTACCGGTAGGAGCTGGGTTGCTATATCGGACCTGTCGATCATTCTGAAAAGTGAATCTGACCATGCTCCGGCGGCGATGACGCACAGGTCGAATGATCTCGGCTTTTCGGCGCCAGACTCACATTGCAGCTCAACGTGAGTAGAAAGCTCCGAGATAGCAGAAACCCTTGACGCTATGAAAGTCGCCCCAGACCTCTCTAAAATCATCGTCAATGCCCTGAGAAATTGTCGGTTATTGACTTGGTGGTCCCCAGATATAAAGGAAGCTCCGGCAATGTCTGGCGACAGCAAGGGTTCAATTTTTCGTCTCTCGCGTAAAGTCA
>JAKCBW010000123.1 GCA_021842145.1 Actinomycetes bacterium | reverse complement strand
CGTCGGCTCGGGGATAGAAAAATCGATTGAAGAGATAGCCGATGTAGTACTTAGGGAGCTAGACAAGCCACTTGAACTAAAAACGATCGTTCCTGATAGACCGTCCCATGACCGACGCTACCTGCTCGACTCGTCGAAGTTGAGAAATGAGCTGTCTTGGCGGCCGGCATACGACTTTGAAACGGGTATCAAGGAGACCGTCCGGTGGTATTCGGACAACCGAGACTGGTGGGAGAGGCTCAAGGAACGTGCACCGGTGAAGGAAGACTCTTGGCGGGTCGATAGATGATGATCAGTGTTTTGATAACCGGTGGCAAGGGCCAATTGGGGCTAGAACTCGCCGAGGCATTCTCAAAGCGAGTAGTCGTTGAAAAGGTACACTCTTTAGACGTCGACGAGATGGACATTACCTCTCGTGAGTCGGTGAGCGAAATTATCGGCTACCTCCAACCCGACATAATAGTCCACGCTGCTGCGATGACCCAGGTGGACTCGTGTGAGGACGATCCGAATCTTGCCTACCAGATAAACGCACTCGGTACTCGCTGGGTCTACGAAGCCTCGAGATCCGTTGGAGCAAAGATGTGTTACGTGTCGACCGACTACATCTTTGACGGCAAGGCCTCTAAGCCCTATACCGAATGGGACGTGCCAAATCCGGTCTCGGTCTACGGGAAGTCGAAACTCGCCGGTGAAACCGAAGTAGGTAACCACGCGCTGATAACGAGGACCTCCTGGGTAGTGGGGCGTTATGGGCAGAACATGGTTAAGACGATCCTTCGCCTCGCATCGCAGGAGGGTGACCTCAAATTCGTCGATGACCAGTTTGGTTCTCCGACCGTGGCCCATGACTTAGCGGAAAAGATCGTACAGCTCAGCCTCGAAGGGCGCATTGGTGTCTACAACGTCACTAACACCGGGACTACAAGTTGGTATGAACTCGCAAAGTTTGTCCTCGAGACGGCTGGTCATGACCCATCGAGGGTCAAGGCTATCTCCTCGGATATGCTTCCAAAGGAGCGTAAGGCACCCAGACCCTCCTACTCGGTGCTCGCACCGCTTGCGCTGGAGCTATCGGGAGCCGGCTGTCTACCCCATTGGAAAGAGTCCGTCGGTGACCTCGTACGGTACCTCATCGAGAAGGACTAGCCAATTTGGTCTCTTTTGACACCAATGAGGGTTCGACTACGGCAATAATCGTCGATTATTTCGCCGGAGATATGCTAACCGGGGCCATCGAAAGCCTGCTCGCAGAGGGTGTAAAACGAGTGGTGGTGGTGGATAACTCCGAAACTAAGGCGTCGATGCGGACGCCGTATTACCGGCAGGAGCGGGTGGATTTCATATTCGCCGAGCGGAACCTCGGTTACGGAGCGGCGGTTAACCTGGCACTGGTCGGGGTTGATACCCCTTTTGTGATCGTCTCCAATCCAGACATCATGGTAGCTAGGGGAGCGGTGGGGAAACTCATCGAATTGGCACAAGACCCCAGGGTGGGAGTGGTCGGACCCGAGATATTAGACGGTGCCGGGGTGCGCTACCCATCTTTTAGGAGGTTTCCTTCATTCGTCGATTCGATTGGACACGGAATGTTGGGGCAGTTCTTTCCGAATAATCGATTCTCGGCGCACTACAGGCTAACGGGATGCCACCCGGTCGAACCGGTAGAGGTTCCATGGGTCTCGGGGGCCTTCTTCCTCGCTCGAACTGAGGTGATCCGCTCATTAGCCGGATTTGACCCGGCGTACTTCATGTACTGCGAGGATATCGACCTCTGCTATCGGGCCAGTAGGAGGGGTTTCGTGGTCGTCTTCCAACCCGAAGCCACTGTGTACCACGCCCAAGGGGAGTCTTCGAAGCTGCGTGCTACTAGGAGCCTCTATCACCATCACCGATCGATGTGGATCTACGCAGCGAGGCACGAGAAGTCTACCGCTACCCAATGGCTTGGGTTTTTCGGCCTGATCCTGAGGTTTTTAGTATTAATCAGCCGAAACAAGTTCCAAAGGATGCGTTTAAGTGCTAGTCAAGTCGACAAGTCCTACTAGGGTATTGCCGTCATGACTAGGGGAAGTGCTTCAAAGAAGGTCGCTAAGGCGGCCGCAGCGGGAAGAACAAAGAAGGTAAGGGGAGAGGTCCCCATAGGTTTCTATTCCCTGCTTACGGTGGTTGTCATTGCTGGTGTAGCGGTGGTTTGGTATTCACGTTATGAGAGCCAGAACCCCAAAGTCACTCCGACCGTCCAGCCGGCCGTCGGTACTACTTGGAATGCGGCGATTGGCTTCGATGTGTGCGGAAAATCGCTACCCAACCTCCCCGCTCAGAGTGCGACAAGCAACCTCGGACTCTACACCACCGGCAACGGCGTGATCACCATAGCCCCCAAGACCGCGGCTCAGGCGGGGAATGCGGCGACACTCGGGGCATTTGTCGCAGGTTACAAGGGTCTATCTATCACGGCAACTGGTTTTAGCTATCCCGGCAAGGGGAGTTACGGCTCTACCACCACTTGTGGCGGGAAGCCTGCGGTGTACGGCGTCTACAGTTGGTCTAGCCTATTGGCGACCTCTCCGACCAAGATTGCGGACCCGGCAAGTCATAAGTTCTCGAACGATGAGCTACTCACCATTGCGGTACTGCCTAAAGGTACAAAGCCGACAAAGCCGGCCTCCGAGGTGGCGCTGATAAACCAGGCGGCGACGAACACGACCACCACTACCGCAGCGGGATCGGCGACTACCCTCGCCCCCACTACCTCGACCACTAAGGCTTCAACCTCGACTACCAAAGCGTCTAGTAAGAACTCATCTGCTGGGTAGAGTGGCTACCCGGAAGAGGCTCCATTAGACTGGCGTGGCGCTACTCGTGGGTCGAATTTAGCCCTCAGCTTCGACCGGATAGAGGAGGTTCGATGAAGGCTGTCGTATTGGTTGGAGGAGAAGGTTCGCGACTAAGACCTCTTACCTTGGACACCCCAAAGCAGATGCTCTCGGTTGTGGGAATGACGATGCTCGAAAGGGTCCTTGACCACCTCTACGTACACGGCATTGACGAGGTAGTTCTTTCGCTCGGCTATCGGCCAGACGTGTTTCTAAACGCCTATCCAGACGGCATCGCAAGGGGCGTAAAGATGAAGTACGCCGTCGAGTCTTCTCCTTTGGACACTGCTGGAGCGATCAGATTTGCCGTCGATGAGGCGGGCTTTCATGAGACTGTAGTCGTAGTGAATGGGGACGTGCTGTCGGACATCGACATTACTGAGCTGGTCGAGTTCCACAGGTCAAAGTCAGCCGAAGCCACCATTTCGCTAGTACCGGTGGATAACCCGAGCGCCTTTGGCGTCGTGCCTTGCGATCAAGATGGTCGGGTGATGGCATTTATAGAAAAACCACCACGAGACCAGGCTCCGACGAATATGATCAACGCAGGTGTATACGTTCTAGAGCCCAGTGCTATTGCTAGGGTTACACCAGGAGAACAGGTCTCCATCGAACGCTGGCTCTTCCCTAAGCTGGTCGAGGCGAAGTCGCTCTACGCAAAGCCCTCCGACGCATACTGGATTGACGCCGGGACCCCAGAGAGTCTTCTCAGGGCCTCCATGGATATCCTCTATGGGAAGCGGGCGGACTCTGGGCGATCGGGGGCGGTCGCTACCGCCAATTCGTCGTCCAACGCAGAGTTCGGCGATTCCCTAGCTACCTGGTGCTTCATCGCCGAAGGATCCGCCGTCGCGGAGTCAGCAGTGTTGAGGTCCAGTGTGGTGGAAAAGGGTGCAGTCATATTCGCCGACTGCATTATCAGTTCTTCTGTGATAATGGCCGGGGCACACATCGGCGCCGGCAGCGTCATCGAGGACTCGATCATCGGAAAGGATGTCATCGTCCCGCAGGGTGCGATGGTCCTTGGAGGCTCCGTGGTAGCCCGTTTCGCCGAGCTTGAGCCCGGGTGTCGAATTGTTGGCGAGAGAGTTCCCGCGTGAAGGCTGCCAATCGGGTCGTAGTCACGGGTGGTGCTGGATTTATCGGATCCAACCTGGTAGACCGGCTTCTTGCTGAAGGATATGCCGTCGACGTGGTTGACGATCTGTCCACTGGGTCACTCCTCAACCTGCACGAAGCCCGAACACAAGGCGAGGGTAAGTTCTCTTTTTTCCAAGCCTCGGTGAATGGTGACGAGTTTCAAGAGATAATCTCTGTCAGGCAGCCGAAGTACATATTCCATCTCGCCGCCCAGGCCGATGTAAGAAAGTCCATGGCGGATCCGGTTTATGACGCCGAAGTTAATCTCCTGGGGTCGATTCGTGTGTTAGACGCAGCGAGGTGCAACTCGGTGCAGAAGGTGATTTACGCTGCCTCTGGGGGCACCCTATATGGGGAACTACCCGCGAATAGGGACAGTTTCGTAGAGAGTGATCGGGGGGAGTTGCCCGACTCCTTCTACGGGATATCCAAGGCACTGGTTTTGGACTACCTCGACGGATACCGAAAGGTATTCGACCTCGAATACAGCGCCTTAGCCCTTGGCAATGTCTACGGTCCCAGGCAGGACCCAAATGGCGAGGCCGGCGTGGTGTCGATATTCTTTTCCAAGATGCGCCAGGGTCAGCCTACGACGATATTTGGCGATGGGAGGCAGACTAGGGACTTTGTCTTCGTCGACGACGTGGTGGATGCCTTCGTCCGGGCGTTGGATTCGGGTGGGGGCCTAGTTATGAACGTCGCATCGAACGTAGCGACCTCGGTGTTGACCCTCCACAAATTGCAGAGCGAACTCTCTAACTACCACCAAGAGCCAATTTTTTCCCCGGCAAGAAGTGGGGAATTGATGCATTCGAGGCTGGACAATACCCTAGCGAGGGTGCACCTTGGATGGGAGCCCTGGACGCCCCTTGAAGATGGGCTAAAAAGGACCCTCGCCTACTTCAAGGCGACTCTGGGTTAGCTCACCGAAAGAG
>JAKCBW010000122.1 GCA_021842145.1 Actinomycetes bacterium | reverse complement strand
GGTCTTTTAGTCCCAATTTAAAAACCTCCGCCCCGACGGTAAAGTCACACATTCCACCGGTTATCGAACCGGCTAGCTTGGCGATCTCCACTATTTCAATTAGGCCCCCAGAGGCCGCCTGGGGTCGAGCGTCAGAATGGTCAGAGAGCTTGCGCACTTCGGAGGTGGGGTTGAAACCGGAAGCCAAAGACTCCAGGAGGGCTAGTTGTTCCATTGCTATTTCCATCGGCCCGGATGGCCCCAAAGATTCCGGTATAGCGATTACGCATTTAGTACCGAGGGCCAAGAAATCTAATCTCTTAATCGATTCGCTCATGAGATCCTGGTCGCTCCAGAAGGTGGTGCCGATATAGGCGCTGGTTGCAGTATCGGAGCCTGATTGACAACCACAGTCTGCGAGCTCGCAGACTGCTGGGCTTGCGCCTTGGCGAGCGCTTCCGCCGCCGATGAATCAATAGGGAGTGGATTGAGCTGAGTAGGCATCGTTGTCGTTGTCGTCGGGACTACATGGGCGGTATTTGTAGCCCCAGGGAAGGCCTTGTAGGCGCCGACGCTAGCGATACCAAGAATCGACAGCGCCGCCACCGCCAACTTCTTCGTCATACCGCCGATCTCTTTTGTTAGGTCCTCCCCGGTTGAGGGCGCGGACCGATCAGTAAACATGAAAAACTCCTCGACATTCCACCTACTTCTATAACTATCGACACCCAGGCCAATTTATGAATTAATGTCCGATGAGAACTCTCTAATTTTTGCCATAGAATTGGTGTCCGGCATTCGGTGGTAGCGAGCAGCGATCACTACCCGATCAACTTGGATTTTCGGTCCTGGACAGCTTCTCGACCGCCAGCTGCGCCAGCTTTTCAAAATCAACCGAGATGAACAGGCCGGTCGCTTCTGCGGTAACCTTGCCGTCGAAGAAACTACGGCCAGCGGTCATTATCTTTCTACCCACCACGCTGACCAGCTCCGCCTCGTAGGTGATCTCCTCAAAAAGTGGCGTAGGCCTTCGGTAGTTGATGCTCAAATTCGCCGTCATCCCCGGATTTCCCGACAGTGACTGCGCCGATCCCAAGACTTCATCGAAGACCGCAGCGATATAGCCACCGTGCACGCACCCTGGCGGTCCCTCATAAGCGGCCGAAAAGGTGGCACTCGCGGTTATCGTCACTTTCCCATCCTGATCCGAATAGTGATCGATAACCAGTGGAGGGGCGAGCGGGTTAGCGCTACCTTGGATTGGACTTCGGTCGAAAAAGGTAGTTGTGTCGCCAGAATTCGCCGATTCCGCAAAGCCGGAAAAGTGGCTCAGGGTTTCTAAGGGTTCGAAACTGGAGTATGCACTCTCGATTAGCGTGCATACTTCGGCGGCGAGTTCGGGTGGGATCCTCTTCGAAGACATGAGGGAAATTAGCCTCCGGGTGGCGGAGGCGAGCTTGTGTACCTCCAACGGCTCGGCATCTTTTCGTTTTTCTCGCAGTTCGGCCATCGCTTGAACCCAGCTGCCGCCCAGATCGGGCCGTGGATTAGACAAGTCAGTCTCCTAAATTTCACACATTTAACTAGGTCCTCTCAACCTACCTCGTTTAGGCTAGCCGTTTGGTTCGGGGCTACGAAGAGCCATCACTACTTGGACTTAGCTAGAATGAACGAGCAGATAGCGAGATCGGAAACGACCCTCATGCAAAGTCGATTATCACCGGTGCGTGATCTGAAGGCTTGAATTCGGTGGCTTTTCTTGCCTCACGATCTACGATCCCCCAACTCGCCCTTTCGGCTAGCTCGGTGTCTGCAAGGACGAGGTCGATCCTCAAGCCCTGACCCTTGTGAAATGCACCCTGCCTGAAGTCCCACCAGGTGTAAATCCTTTGAGTTGGGTAGAGCTTTCGAAAAATGTCGACCATCCCAATCCCTTCAAGACTCCTTATCGCCTCCCTCTCTGGTTCGGAGACGTGAGTTGCGCCGACAAAACTCTTTGGATCCCAGACGTCCAGGTCGGTGGGGGCCACGTTAAAATCCCCGGCTACGATTACGGATCTTCCCATCCCCCGCTGCTTGGACACCTCCACTCGAAGTTCCTCTAGCCAGCTAAGTTTGAACTGGTAGTGCGGATCGTCGAGCGACCGGCCGTTTGGAACGTAGACCGAAGCGACCCACAGATCACCAAAGAGTGCGGCGACCATGCGAGCCTCTTGCCCTTGCCACTCGGAACTGAATCCGATCTGGATCGAATCGGCACGCATCTTGGAAAGTAAGGCGACTCCATTCCACTGCGAGACGCCGAAGTGACAACCGAAATAACCCAAGGCTTCGAAATCGCCATAGGGGAAATCTTCATCTTTGACCTTGGTTTCCTGCAGACAGACAATGTCGGGATTGGCATAGGAAATCCACTCTTTGACCCTGTCAATCCTCGCCCTAATCGAATTGACATTCCAAGTGGCCATCCTCATTTGAGGCGCTTTCTGACCTTTTTGCGCTCCATCGCTGAATTCAAAGGCTGTAACGACTGGCGTAGCGGCCGAATCAGGAACCCTCTAGGCGATAACAAAAAAGAGTTCGACCTCACAGGCGACCTTCCCATTAACCGATGCGCTACCCTTGCCCTTTCCGGCCATTGCAGAAAGCGACACCAACTCCACTTCAAGCTCCAGGGTGTCCCCCGGGAGCACTTGCTTGCGAAAACGTGCACGGTCTATACCGCCAAAAAGGGGGAGTTTTCCCTGGTAGTCCGGAGAAGCTAGAACAGTGGCTGCCCCTAACTGTGCTACTGACTCGACCATCACCACCCCAGGCAGGGTCGGCCTGCCTGGAAAATGGCCGCTAAAATTTGGCCAATCAGTTGGAGGAGTCCAAATCGCCTTAGCCGATATCTTTGGGATCAGTTCTGTGATCTCGTCGAGGAATAGAAATGGGTCACGATGTGGAATCAACTCTTTTGGGTCCATTCCAAACACGATAGTGACCAAAGTTGCTTAGGAGTCAAAGTTGCTTAGGAGTCAAAGTTGCTTAGGTGCAAAAGTTACAACATCTCGCTTATCTACCAGCACCTAGCATTATTTGAGTGACCAAAGCTGTTATCTTCGACTTCGGTGGAGTCATAATCCCCTCCCCGATAGGCGCCTTTAGTGCCTTGGAGGCAAATTTCCACCTACCAGCTGGGACAATCGTCTCTTTGAATATGAAGAATCACCACGACAATGCGTGGGCAAAGTTCGAACGCGGTGAGGTGTCTCAGGAGGGTTTTATACACCTTTTCAACAAGGAGGCGGAGGAATACGGCGTCAAGATCGACATTGGCGACCTCTTTTCCGACTACCCCCGACCCGACCCCCATCCCGAAATGATCTCAGCCCTGGGATGGCTTAAAGGCAGATACAAACTGGCACTACTGACCAACAACTTCGCCACCTCCTCAAATCGGATCGCCCTCGAGCCCATTTTGGAATACTTCGACGTCGTTGTGGAGTCCTCCCAAGTCGGAATGAGAAAACCGGAGGAGCAGATTTACCAGCACACCCTTGACCTGCTCAAGGCGGATGCCAAGGAGGCGATCTTCCTGGACGACCTGGGGATCAACCTTAAGCCAGCCTACACGATGGGCATTCAGACCATAAAGGTTTCTGATCCCACGAGCGCCCTTGAGGCACTTTGGGAGATGCTAGGCGATCATCCCCCGAAGTATCAGTCTACAAATGGGTGATCTGGCGGTCGAAACTCAATCTGTGACCCGGGCGGCGTCTCTTTTTGATCCACCGCCCGGAATAGGACCTATATAGCCTGGTCGACTGCCCTAGCCATAAGGTCTTCGAGTTCGAGCGCGTGCATCGCAGCAGAGCCCGTCGCCGGGGACCCGGAGGGGACCCTACTGACGTGACGAAGTGCCACCTTCTCTCTCAGGATGCGATGCAACTGATGGTGCACGAAGTTCCACGGCCCCATGTTCTCCGGCTCCTCCTGGAGCCACACGACCTCTCTGATCCCTGGATAAGAATTCAGTACCGCCGCCAACTGATCATCGGGCCATGGGTAGAGCTGCTCTATTCTGACGATTGCCGAGATCGCATTCGACCCACCCTTGGCCAATAGCTGCTCCCGTCTCGACATCGCATCGTAGGCAACCTTGCCCGAGCAGAGGATGATCCTATTTACGTCCGCCTTTGCGATTGTGGACTCTTTTGTCGTCGCCGGGTCATCGAGAACCTCGAAGAAGTAGCCATTGGTAAGGTCTTCAATCGGTGAACGTGACTGCTTGGCTCGTAGGAGGCTCTTGGGAGTAAAGACGATCAATGGCCTCTTTAGAACCCTTGCCACCTGAGCCCTAAGCAGATGGAAGTACTGGGCTGCGGTCGTTACGTTTGCGATAGCCAGGTTGTCCGATGCCGCCAAGGTGAGGAACCTCTCTATCCTTGCCGAGGAGTGTTCTGGTCCTTGACCTTCATACCCATGGGGGAGAAGCAGTACTACCCCCGAACGCTGACCCCACTTATCGCTAGCCGCAGCCAAGAACTGGTCGATTATGATCTGGGCACCGTTGGCAAAGTCGCCGAATTGTGCCTCCCATACAACCAACGCGTCCCTTTGGACTAGCGAATAGCCATATTCGAAACCGAGGGCGGCGTATTCGGACAAAAGCGAATCGTAGATCATAAATCGTCCGGGCTTCTCACCCCTCAGGAACTCACCGTCATAGCCGGCGAGTCCAGCTAAGGGAACGTAGCTCTCCCCCGTCTCGTAGTCGATCATCGCCGCATGTCTGTGAGAGAAGGTGCCCCTCCTCGAATCTTGACCGGAAAAGCGAATGTCCCTACCATCTAGCAGGATCTCCCCGAAGCACAGCGCCTCTCCGAGCGCCCAATCGACCTCGCCGGCACTGAAGAGTTGCGCCCTCGCCTTGAGTTGGCGCTCGAGCTTTGGATGAACGACGAAGTCTTCGGGACTCGAATGCAAGACGCCCGACAAGAAGTCGATCGAAGCCCGGTCCGCTCTAGTCTC
>JAKCBW010000121.1 GCA_021842145.1 Actinomycetes bacterium | reverse complement strand
ATCACCGGAATCTTGTCAAAGTTACCCGGCGGGATAGGATAACCGACCTGCCACTCAAGACCACGAGACTGCCATGGATTTAGCGGACTCTTCGGCCTGGTAACCGCTAGCTGCCAGACGAAGGTGATCACAAAGAAAGTCAAGGACAGTCCCAGGACATAGGAGGAGATCGTCACCCACTGGTTTAGGTGCTGGAGCCTTGCCGCATACTCGAAGACCCTTCGAGGCATACCCAACAGTCCGAGGACGAAGAGTGGCAGGAAGGTCGAGTTGAAGGCGACAAACATCGTCCAGAAGTGAATCTTGCCCCACTTCTCATTCAGCTTTATCCCAAAGTAAAGCGGCGAGTAGTAGTAGATGGCCCCCATTACCGCAAAGATCAGCTGACCCATGATCGTGTAGTGGAAGTGTGCCATCACGAAGTAGCTTCCATGAACGGTCACATTCACCGGAACGTCAGATACGTACACGCCGGTGATTCCTCCGAAGAGAAAGTTGAAGAAGACCGCCAGCATGAAGAGCATTGGCACGTCGAAACGCATCCTCGCCCTCCACAGCGTCCCGAGACCCACAAGGTAGATAAACCCGGTTGGAATCGATATCAACTCCGTGGTAAGCATGAAGAGCGGCCGCATATCGGGATTCATCCCACTCTGGAAGAGGTGATGCTGCCACACGAAGAAGCTCAACACGGCGACTCCGACCATACCAGCGACAGCGGTACGGTAACCAAAGAGCGGTTTTCGGGCAAAGACTGGAAGAATCTCCATTGTCAGACCGAAACCTGGTAGCGCCAGTAGATAGACCTCGGGGTGGCCGAAGAACCAGAAGAGGTTCTCCCACAGGAACGAACTACCGCCGTGTCCAGCGTAGAGCATCGCAGTCTGCACGCTCCTATCGAGTCCCATTACGTAGAGTCCGTCGATCAGGATCGGCACGGATAGGAGCATCGTAAATGCGACGGTGATCATGCCCCAAGCGATCATCGGCAATCTACTCCATCGCATCCCCGGAGCACGGTAGTTGATGATCGTCGCAGTCATATTGATCGAACTGGTAATCATCGAGAATCCAAGTAGTGCAAAGCTAAATAGGTATGCATCCTGCCCTACACCCTGCTGTATCGAAAGCGGGGCGTATCCGGTCCAACCAGATTGGAAGCCACCCTGCCATAGAGCCGACAACAGGATTATGTAAGCCGCCGGAGTGAACCAAAACGCCGCCGCCTCCAACCTAGGGAAGGCGACCCTCTTAGAGCCGATCATCAATGGCACTAGATAGTTTCCGAAGGGACCCATGACGACCGATGTCATCATCATCATCATCATGGTGCCGTGCTCGCCAACTATCTCGAGGTATGTCGCCGGTCCCCAAATATGGTTCGTCGGCGAAAGCAGTTCAGTCCGGATTCCCATTGCTAATAGACCAGCGGTAAAAAAGTAGAAGAGCATGCCGAAGAGGTACTGGATTCCAACCACCTTGTTGTCCAGCGTGTACCGGAAGTACTTCATTACCCCCGGTTCATACTCGTACTTCTCTACCGGCGGCTCTACGCCTGCCATCTTTTGGAACGGATAGTTCAGGATCCCAAGACCCAGAAACCATCCGATCGTACCGAATATAAAGCCGAGAAGGATAGCAACGTCATTTTGGCCAGAGCCAACTACCTGCTGGTAACCGCCGGCGATTGCGTTGCCCATCCAGTGTCCAAAGAGGTATCCAAGAACTCCGACTATCAGTCCCGTAAAGACATTAAGCCGAAATCCCTTCTTCTCTCCGGCTACCGCTCGACCTCCATCGCCACCTTGGGCGATGCTCGTCGTCTTTATAGCCACAAAACCCTCCAAAAGTTCTCACACGAACTGGTCAAATAGATCTCATCCCAACTAAGCCGTGGTGCCATTTGGATCCCCACTTGGGTAATAGCCTCCACCGGCCCCGGTGTAGGACGGCGTATAGGTCAGAGCAAACTTCGGCAACAGTTTGGTAACCGTAGCGTTCTGCTTTTGCATCTGGGTTGCCCAGTTATAGAACTGCTGCTGCGAGACGACATTGCCGTAGTTGTACATCGCTCCGTGCCAAATTCCACACAGCTCGTCACAACGTACCGTGAAACGCCCTAACTGCAGGGTCTTGGCATAAGCCACGTTGTTGACATCCGGGTTTGCGTCGGCCTTCACTCCTAGCTGATAGGCCCAGAAGTCGTGGATAACGTCGATCGAGGTCACATCGAATTGAATCTGGGTGTTGACCGGAAGGTTGATAGAAGTCGTCTCCATCCCGCCAAACTGGGGCCACCTGTAGGTGAACCGCCACTGTTGAGCGATCACCTGGACGACGAGTTTGACCGGGGTCGAAGGCGTCCATATCGGACTCGGACCCTCACCACCACCCGCTCCAGCGGGAACAATCAATTCGTAGGTGCCGAACCCGGCGAGGAAAAGAACCAGGGTCGCAGTGATCACGTACCAGGCCGTCTGGGTCTTGACATTTCCCTTTACGTAGTATCCGTCCGGCCTATCCCTGCCCCCGCGGAACTTGGCAATCGAATAGAAACCGAAGGTCCAAAGGAAAAGCAGCACCGGTATTGCGAGGACACTAATCACCTTGATGTCGAACTGTTGTCCCCTCGCCTGATCGGTCATCGCACCAGGCGGCATATGAGGACCGTAGACAAACCACACAAAGTAATCGGCGATGATCGCTACTACTAGCCAGATCCCGACGATTTTTCGGACGTGGCTTCTCCCCTCTGCTTGAGTGAATTCTGAGGTGCTTTCGGTAGTGGTCACTTTCCTACCACCTCAATAAACCCACCCATATATCCCAAAGAAGTCATCGGACCGCCGTTTCCATTTAGGTATCCGAGGCCACAGGGCACAAAGCACTGCCAACGGTACTTATGGGTCTGACTACCGGAGAAGAAGGTGAACTTAGTCACCGTATGTGTCTCCGAAGTATTACATGGACCGGTGCTACAGAAGTTCTTTGCACTGGCACCCACCCCATAGAGGGGGACCTGGATTCCAAGGCCAGGCACGACAAAAGTATGGGCGATACCATTTCCAGTCGTTGGGTTTGGATTAATGATCCTATCAGCAGTGCCATTGAGGGTCACGGTCCCGCCTTGGACCCCAGCAACTTGGGACCAAATGGGGTTCCTCAAGGCACCGCCAGAATCGTATTCGTACACCGTCACGTGGACGTTCGTATCCACCGGTACTGTAACCAGTGTTGTTTGGTGCCAGACTCCCTTTGCATCTTGAACCCAATAGCCAACCCAGTTCGGATGGGGACCAACTCCAACGGCCCCATCTACCTGCATAACCAGATTGACACTGTTAGGCTGCGATGCCGACGGAATAGCACTTACTACTGCAGGCGAACTGCGAAGATATCCAAAAATACCGTAAAGGATCAGTGCGATCCCGGCGGCAAAAGATACCAAAACAGCGCCAATTCTTGCCCCCTTCGACAAGCTAACCCCCCTTCAAGGTCTTGCTAACTTCCCTTATCAATAGGCGAAAATCGCCCTCCCAACCCCAAAGTCCGGCTAGCCGGGCATTGGGGCAATCGGCCGACCTCGTTAGGCGCTCCCGAGTCGCCAAGCAAGGTCAACCGAACTCTTCACCACATGACCACCCTGTCATATGGCTACGCCAATAAAACTCCTAAAGGGCCTTCTGCGAGAAGACCGCTATTCCTTTTCCCCACTGCTCAATCTGAGAACCCGACACCCTGGCGGCCTGAGCAACGTATTTGGCCTGACCAGTTGGCCCCAAGAAGTAGTAGTAGGATGTGTGGACGACGTCACCGGTCGGATTCGGCTGGACGAAGATTCCAAACTCCTTCCAGACCGCCTTTAGCTGCTTAGTGGACCCGGTGAAGTAGTACCAATTCTTCAGATTTGACAGTCCATGGCTCTGTGAGAACTGCCTAAGCTCGGCGGTCGACTCATGGTATTGATTTACATTTACTGCCACGAATGCGACATTTGACGCAGCGGATCCGAGCTGCTTATCTGCGTCCACGAGTTCCTTTGCCACTATTGGACAGATGTCGGTGCACTTGGGATCCATAAACTGCACTACCACCGACTTGCCCCTGAACGACGCCAGGGACATCTTTTGGCCGTTTTCATTCGTAAGGTTGAAATTGAACTGCTGGGTTCCAACAAAGGGACTGAGACCCATGACGTTGGCCAGGTTGTTCTGCTGGTTTGTAATCGCACGATCATGGATTATCACTCCAGCGGCCACGCCCGCTACGATCAAGCTCCCACCGATTATGTACCCTAATGCACCACCGATACCCCTCTTCTTCGTCGGCTCCGGGGTGTTTGGTGTAGCTTGGGCAATCTCAGTCGTCGTCATCTAGAACTCCTTAAAAGAATCCCCCCGACACGGCACTCCCCGACCAAATCAGATCGAAATTCCGGCCAGAGCATCACAAGACCCTCCCGCTCTCCGCCTCTGAAACCAGCTGATTTAGCTGGCTCTGAGATATCTGCCCGGCAACTTCGGCAACGACTTTCCCATTGGCCCCGATTGCGAAGGTGGTCGGCAGACCATAAAGACCGTAGGGACCGGACATAGCCCCATTGGAATCTGACACAAGCGAGTAGGCAACCCGATCCTTGGTAACCAGAGCCCTGGCAGATGATGCAGAATCGTTCTCGTCGATCCCGATAAAGTCGACCTTTGACGATGACGCCTTGGCCGTGGTGGCAAAGAAGGGTAACTCGGCCTTGCACGGGGAACACCACGAAGCGAAGAAGTTCAACACCACTGGGTGACCCCTGAAGCTAGCGAGGGAGAGGCTCCCCTTGCCGAAAAGCGTCGGCAAGGAAAATGCCGGAGCCGCCTTGCCTGAAAGATTGCTAATCGTGGGCTTTGCTGGGGCGGATGCAACAGGCGCCTTGGTCGCCCCCAACGAGACGATCACTGCATAGACCACCAGCACAAAGGCGACTGTGACCGCCCCCATAGCTATCACCAGCTTGACCGGCGAACTACCGCCCTT
>JAKCBW010000120.1 GCA_021842145.1 Actinomycetes bacterium | reverse complement strand
GCTTCACCAGCCAACCGCTAGAGATAACTCCTTAGCTGTCACCCAGAAAAGGCATCTAAGCTGTTTGTCGAAGCTGGCCAGAATTGGCAAAAAAGCTGAGAATTTTCATATCCCCTGGCTAAGAAATCCGGAGAAATATTGAGCGCGATTAGACGAAGGTACCACAGAAGAAAAGGGACTAACCCGATCCTTAGGATGGGCATCTTGGCCGTGGTTATCGTTTTTTTGATGGTTTCTGGTTGGTCATACGTGGGGGCACTAACCGCTTCGGGGCAGGCGAGTTTCGGGGTTAGGACGGTCGAGTGGATTAGGGGTCACGGCGGAGGCGGCATCGTTAGGGAGATAGAGAACGTCTACTATTCGATCAATGCTCCCAAAAAAGGTGGCCTTCCACCAAGCGGTGCACTTAAGCCCCCGGTAGCTTCCAAGGGTCGAGGTTCTAACTCCTCTTCGACGACCGTGGCGGTTGATCCGAGCTTTCTGCCCGCTCCCCAGCCGGTTAAGCCAATTGCCTCCCCCGCCCTGCCAGGAGAAGGAAAGTGGACTCCCGAAGGGGCTGCGGTGGCGGGTCATTATGGGCTGTACGTAACTTTGATGAGGCCGGATGCGGTGCACACATCACTCGTCGCCGGGTTGGCTTGGATGGACCCACATCTACTCTCTTTCATCCAGTTCGCTGGTGCGCAGCAGCCTCCAACCGGGGGCCCCTGGCCGTACATGGCACCTATTCCCCAGAACCTCGCACCCAATCTGGTGGCGGCGTTTAACTCCGGATTCAGAATGCAAGACGCCCATGGCGGATACTACGCGTACGGCAAGATGGCGATGCCTTTGGTAAATGGCGATGCATCTTTTGTGGTCTATTCAAATGGAACCGCAGGGGTCGTCGACTGGAGTAACGGTCAGAAGATTCCATCAAACGTGTCAGTGGTGCGACAGAATCTCCACCTGATACTGAATAATGGAAAGGTAAACCCCGAGGTCTATTCGCAGAACTATCAAGCCTGGGGGCAGACGGTCGGCAATGCAGTCTTGGTCTGGAGGTCGGGCATCGGTGTGACCGCTAATGGAGCTCTGGTCTATGCGGCCGGTCCCGGTCTCTCAGTGGCATCCCTCTCTCAGCTCTTGCAGAGGGCGGGAGCGGTAAGGGCTATGGAACTCGACATCAACTCGACCTGGGTCAACTACTTCTACTTCAACCAGAACCCAGGAGCCCCCGCCACGCCAAGTGTCGGAACGAGGTTGGTCTATAACATGCTTAGGCCGCCACAGAGGTACTTCGAAGGCACCGCCAGGGATTTTGTGGCCGCCTTCGCTAGGTCCGCTCCCCTTAGCTATAACTTGCCCTGATAAACGGGTTGCCCTGAACAGGCTGAGCGGGTCCAATTTCAGCAAGGCTGATTGGGGCCCGCTTTGATCTTGGGCTATTGGCTCTGGGCTATCGTTTATTTTCCATGGCCGACCAGGCTATTGACCAAATGCCAAGGCTAAAGTGGGGAGGCAAACTAGCCTTGCTGGCTCGCCTTGTCGATGGCTTGATTGAGTGTGTTCCAGGCGAGGGTTGCACATTTAATGCGTACTGGAAACTTTACGACCCCTTGAAGCGCTGCGAGTTCGCCGAACTCCTTTAGGTCTGCTTCGCCTTCGTGGCCCGGACGCTCCTCTTCGACGCTCATCATCGCCTTAAACCTGTGAATTAGGTCGTGGATCTCCTCAGAGTTCTTCCCCTTGACTGCCGTGGACATCATCGAAGCCGATGAGCGTGAGATCGAGCATCCCTGGCCTCCGATCTTGATATCAACGAGGGTGTCGCCGTCCATCTCAATGTAGACGAAAACCTCATCGCCACATAGCGGGTTGTGTCCCTGTTCGACAATTGCCGGAGGCGTCGGCAATTCGCCCTGGTTTCGGGGGTTCTTGTAATGGTCTAGGATGATCTCCCTGTAGAGATCCTCAAGTCCTGACATCTTCCTGCTCTCCAATAGGCTCTGAATCTCTGACTTTATAGTTCTATGCGAAGAAGGCCTGCGCTTTTGCGAGCGCTTCTACGAGTGCGTCGACGTCGGACTTATCGTTATAGATATAGAACGATGCCCGTGCGGTTGCCCCAACTCCGAGACGCTTCATTACCGGCTTGGCGCAGTGGTGACCGGCTCTAACGCACACTCCGGACTGGTCTAGAATCTGGCTCAGGTCGTGTGGGTGGACGCCCTGCATGGTTAGTGAGATTACCCCACCCTTCTTGGTGGCGTCGGTAGGTCCATAGACCGTTACGCTGCCCCCGAAGTTTTCGTCGATACTCTTTAGCGCGTAGTCCAAGAGTGACTCCTCATGGAGCCTGATCTGATCCATCCCGATAGCTTCAAGGTAGCGAACCGCCTCGGCGAGACCGATCGCCTCTGCGATCGGTGGCGTTCCTGCCTCAAATTTGTAAGGGACCTCATTGGGGGTGAATCCATCCAGGCGTACGTCCTCGATCATGTCTCCTCCCCCCATAAAAGGAGGCATCTCCTTCAACAACTCCTCGCGACCCCAAAGGGCGCCGATCCCAGTCGGGCCCAACATCTTGTGCCCGGTCATGGCGAGGAGATCTATGCCGAGCTCCTTGACGTCCACTTTGTAGTGGGGCACATACTGAGCGCCGTCGGCCAAGAAGATGGCACCGTTAGCGTGTGCCGCTTTGGCGAGTTCCTTTATCGGAGTTAGAGTACCAAAGACGTTGGAAGCCATAGTGGCTGCGACGATGGATGAACCCTCCAGGAGTCGATCGAGTTGGGATAGCTCAAGGAATCCATCTTGATCGAAGGGGATGTAGCGTATTTCAAAGCCGATCTGCTCCTTGAGGATCATCCAAGGCACAAGGTTGGCATGGTGTTCCATCTCGGTGAGGACGACTACCGACTTGCTAGTTAGCCGGTTGCGTGCCAGGGAGTAGGCCGCGAGGTTTATAGCCTCGGTGGCATTCTTGGTGAAGACGATCTCCCGGGAGGGTTTTGGGGCGCCAATAAATCTTCCTAAGGTGACCCGAGCATTTTCGTATAGTTCCGTCGCTCGCTCCGCAATCGCGTAGACACCGCGGTGGACATTCGCATGGGTCGTCGAGTAGTAGGCATCCATTGCGTCCAAAACTGCGGAGGGCTTTTGAGAAGAAGCACCGGAATCCAAAAAGACAAAGGGGGAGTCCTCTGCCCTCCGATAGATCGGGAAGTCCTTCCTAATCTCGGCTACCGTCCTGTCACCGACCCTATCCATCTGACCTAGCTCAGTCGTGCTCAAACCGTCCACCTTGCGTAACCCTCTGCTTCGAGAACCTCTGCTAATTCAGGACCCGCCGATTCGACGATCCTGCCATCCACCATCACGTGCACCGTATCAACTTTTAGTAGATCCAAGATCCTCTGATAGTGCGTTACCAAAACCACTGCGACGTTGGGGTTTCTTTCCCTAGTTGCCTCTATCCCTTGGGCGACGATCTTGAGGGCGTCTATGTCGAGTCCGGAGTCCGTTTCGTCGAGTATCGCCACCTCGGGCTCTAAAAGAGCCATCTGCAGGACTTCGTTTCGCTTCTTTTCCCCACCGGAAAAGCCTTGGTTGAGGTGCCTCTGTGCGAAGCTCGGGTCCATCCCCAGCCGCTCCATCCACTCATTGAGCAGGAATCTCACCTCGAGGGCCGAGACGTCGGTACCCTTTCGGGCCGACATCGCCTGTCTGAGAAACTGGATCACCGAGACGCCGGCGATCTCCTCTGGATACTGGAATGCGAGAAAAATTCCCGCCTTCGACCTCACATCGGTTGGCCAGGAGGTGATATCTTCGCCCTTGAATTTGATCGATCCGGCCGTCACCTCATACTTTGGACTGCCTAGCAGGGTCGAAGCGAGTGTAGTTTTTCCAGAACCGTTGGGACCCATGATCACATGAAGTTCGCCTTGGGATACGGAAAGGTCGAAGCCTTTTAGAATCGGCGTGTTGTCGGCCCTTACTTTTAGGCCCTTTACTTCGAACAGCGTGGAACTCATTCCAACATCCTATTAGCACTATCACCGTAGTGGAAACACTCTTTTACTACAAGAGGCTAATTTCTACGTTATCGCTAAGAAAACCACGGGACTCCGTGGAATCGCTAAGCAACGGTAGCGTTTTGCAAAATGCGATAATTTGGCAGTTCTAGTCGCCGAAGTAGGTAACAAACTCCTCTAGGGGGGTGTCTTCAACCGGTTGGGTCTGCGAGTCCGGACGGTATGAACCGATATAGATCCAGCCCACAATCTGGTCGGTACTTGCCAGGCCTAATGCCTCTTTTACCCCTGGGTCATAACAGATCTCACCGGTCCTCCACATTGAGCCATAGCCCAAGGCGGTGGCGGCGAGGAGCATGTTTTCACACGACGCCGCTGCCGAGGCGAACTGCTCTATCTCCGGTATCTTCGTCTCATGGGCGTATGCCACCCCAACTGCGATTACCAGTGGCGCCCTGTCGAGTTTCGTGCGCTCCTTGTTGAGCTGTCCCTCGGTAGGGGTAGCTTCTTTAGCCGCAAGGCGATCCGTGAGGCGTTGTGCTAGGAACTCACCAAAGCGATCTTTGGCTTCGCCGGTGAACACTACATACCTCGTACTCTTTAACGAGTCATGATCCGGCGCCGAGACGCCGGCACGGAGAATATCAACTACTTCCTGGGCGTCAGGAGCCGGTTCGACGAGGCGCCCAGTTGACCTTCTGGAAAAAATGAGGCCTAATGGGCCACTTATCTCGTTTTGATTCTTCTTCGGTTCGAGGACTTCCATTTGGAAAAACCTAATACCGCCGACGCCCTTTCTAAGCGAAAAGTGGACTCACCATCCTCTATCTATCCAAGATTGTAGGTTTGGAGCTTCCCGTGCGATGGTAGTCGATTCGCCATGTCCGGGAAGGACTAAGGTGTCACCGGAAAACTTAGAAAATATTTCGTTTTCGATTGAATTTATTATCGCCGAAAAGTCCCCACCCTCAAGTGCCGTCGTTCCGGGCCCTCCAGGGAAAAGGGTATCGCCGGTGAAGAGGACTGGGTAACCTTCGACTGCGAAGCTGTAGCTCCCCGGTGTGTGGCCAGGTGTCCAGATCTGTTTTATTCTCAAG
>JAKCBW010000119.1 GCA_021842145.1 Actinomycetes bacterium | reverse complement strand
AAGACCGACCTTCCGTTTGATAGCTTGTGCTACATAGAGATGCTAGACCCGATGTCCGAGTTACGAGGCAAGCTCGATCTGGGTATTCCACAGGAACTCTGAATCGATAGCGAGAAATCACACCGATTGCGAGCACTACACCCACAGCGCCGAGACCTCCAGGTACCTAGCCATGCTAGTCCGGCGACCCTTAGTTATACCTGAATACGCCAACGGTGAAAGTCGCCCTTGAAAAACGTAATCGGGCGTTTTACTGGCTGAAACTGAAGAAACTGAGTTTTGTGTTGCACCCAATTGGCGTCGAGTAATTGGACTTGTGGTCCAAACCCTTTGGAGTTGGAGGCTTTTGGCGACGGGTCCCTTCAGATTCCAATGGAGGCGACGCGAAGATAACTTGACCCTTTCTCCGGTCGAGACGACGGCGTAAGTGGAGACTTAGAGCACCTCCGTACCTCTTATCTTTTCGGGCTATTGGTATGAACCTAGACAGGGCCAGAGACGTCCAATGTGGAAGTTCTCTCCAAGGCCAAGTGCACCTTGAAGCCCTGTGTATACATAGAAAGCTAAAAGAGCCAAATATATCACGGAAACTGGCCTAAAAATGGGTCGTGCGTATACAATGGGTTACAAGGGAGCACAAATTGGCAAAAAAGGCAAGTGAAAAAGCTTACGAGATTTTGCGTGACGAGATCCTCGACTGGACCCTTGCCCCCGGCACCGTGTTGGGGGAGGTGGAGCAGGCCCTCAGGCTTGGCGTCTCCAGAACTCCCCTCAGGGAGGCACTCGGGAGGCTGACCGCCGATGGGCTGCTGACTAATGATTTGGGGCGTGGGCTCGTAGTAACCGCGCTATCTACGAAAAACGTAGAGGAGCTTTTTGAGCTTAGACAGGCATTAGAACAGCAGGCTGCGAGATTGGCTGCGAAAAGGAGAGACCCGGAGCTATTTTTGGCGCTAAGGGACGAATTTGTCGAGATGGCATCGGCGCGAATGCTCGACGAATCGGGTCGGCAGGCCTACTACGACCTAGTCAGACGCTTCGATGAAGCGGTAGACCAATCGATTAGGAATCAGTACCTTCTTGGTGCGCTTCGCAACCTTCGGATACACCTTTCCAGGCTGAGGAGGCTAGCCCAAGACAACCCTTTCCGGCTAGTGGAATCTGCATCTGAGCACCTCGTGATAGTGAGCGCGATTGCGGACGGGGACGCTGAATTAGCGGCGCACGCTACCCATATTCATCTCTACAAGAGTTTGCGTTATGCGCTCTCCCTTGCTCAGGGTGACGAAGGATCTCAAAGGGATTCGATGCAAATAGTGGGTTGAAGAACGGCTCACGATATGGGACCTTCGAAACGGTAATCGAAGAGAAAATCAACAAGAAAATCAACAAGAACAACAAAAAAGTAAATCAAAAAGAAAAATTACAACGACGACGAAGAGGAGCGGTTGTGACACAGAGTTTTACGGTCAGAACGCATAAGAGCGAAGAGAACCTTTCCAAGAAGGACCAATTAGCTTGGAAGATTGCGGAGGTCGCTACCGACCCCGTCGAACTAGACGACGCCGTCGTTGAGGCGGTGATCAACCGGATTATCGACAACGCCGCCGTGGCCGCCGCAAGCCTTATGAGGCGTCCGGTGGTGGCTGCGAGGTCCCAGGCGCTCGCACACCCATACAGCCCAGGTTCAACAGTTGTCGGCGAGGATGCCGAGAAGAGATTTTCTCCCGAGTGGGCGGCATGGGCGAATGCGGTAGCGGTCAGGGAACTCGATTACCACGACACCTTTCTATCGGCCGAGTACTCACACCCGGGTGACAACATTCCACCGGTACTAGCCGTAGCACAGCACACCCAAAGGAGTGGTTATGACCTCTTGCGGGGGATAGCGACCGGCTATGAGATCCAGATCGATCTAGCTAAGGCGATCTCCCTGCACCAGCACCGTATCGACCACGTAGCACACCTCGGGCCGAGCGCCGCCGCCGGCATCGGAACCCTTTTGAACCTCGACACCGAGACTATCTTCCAGGCGATCGGGCAAGCGTTGCACACTACCACCGCCACGAGGCAGTCGAGGAAAGGAGAGATTTCGAGCTGGAAGGCTTACGCTCCTGCATTCGCCTCCAAGGTGGCTATCGAGTCCGTCGACCGGGCGATGAGGGGTGAGACCTCTCCGACCCCGATCTACGAGGGCGAGGACGGAGTGATCGCTTGGATGCTAAGCGGCCCCGAAGCTTCGTATCAAGTAGCCCTGCCGGGACCGGGTGAGTCGAAGAGGGCGATCTTGGACAGCTATACCAAAGAGCACTCTGCGGAGTATCAAGCCCAGGCTTGGATCGACCTAGCACGGAAACTCCACAACGAACATCCAGAGCTCGTCGACCCCAAGAACATAGAGAAGGTCGTTATCTTCTCCTCTCACCACACCCACTACGTGATAGGTTCGGGCGCCAAGGATCCCCAGAAGTACGATCCCTCGGCAAGTCGAGAGACCCTCGACCATTCGATCCCCTATATCTTTGCGGTCGCCCTCCAAGACGGGAGCTGGCACCACGTCGATTCTTACTCCCCGGCACGGGCAAATCGCCCCGACACCGTGGAACTCTGGCAGAAGATCACCACCGAAGAGGATCCGATCTGGACCAAGAGATACCACTCGCTAGACCCGTTGGAGAAGGCCTTCGGCGGGAGGGTCGAGATCACCATGGCCGACGGATCGAAGTTGGTAGACGAGATAGCGGTAGCCGACGCTCACCCACTTGGGGCGAGGCCATTCGCCAGAGCAGACTACATAAGAAAGTTCAGGACCCTAGCGCAAGATGTGCTCGAGTCGAAGGAAATTGAGCGATTCATACGGGTCGCCGAGAATACCGCCGACCTCAAGGCGAAGCAGCTCTCGGAGCTGACGATCGTCGCCAAGCCGGGTCTGTTAGCTAGCGCCTCCTATCCGAAGGGCCTCTTCTAATGCTCTACGCCAAGACGACTCCAGATAATAAGCGGGCCAACCTACGTAGTGCCCTTCGGACCGGGGGCCTCCTTAGATTTCCAGGTGCTTTCAATCCACTGGTCGCCAAGATGATCCAGAACAAGGGTTTTGAAGGCGTCTATATCTCTGGGGCTGTACTGAGCGCAGACCTGGGACTGCCAGACATCGGCTTGACGACCCTCAGTGAGGTCGCCTCCCGGTCGGCCCAGATAGCACGGATCACGGATCTTCCGGTTTTGGTGGACGCCGACACCGGATTCGGTGAGCCAATGAACGTGGCGAGGACGGTCCAGACCCTCGAAGACGCAGGTGTAAGTGCGATCCACATCGAAGACCAGGTAAACCCCAAGCGATGCGGCCACCTAGACGGAAAGTCGGTCGTCCCTCTAGACGAGGCCCAGAAGAGAATCAAGGCGGCCGTCGACGCGAGGAGGCGCGGTGACCTGCTGATCATGGCGAGAACCGACGTGCGAGCGGTCGAAGGATTAAAGGCCGCTACAGACCGAGCCAAGGCACTGGTCGACGCCGGAGCGGACGCTATTTTCCCCGAGGCGATGAGCGACCTCTCGGAGTTTGAAGCGATGCGAAAGGCCGTCGACGTACCGATATTGGCCAACATGACCGAGTTCGGAAAGAGCAAACTCTTCACCAACGAACAGCTCGAAGCGGTCGGAATAAACATCGTCATCTATCCGGTATCACTTCTGCGCCTCGCAATGGGCATCGCCGAAAGGGCGCTCGACGTCCTGAATGAAAAAGGTTCGCTCGAGAGCCTCCTAGGGGAGATGCAGCACCGGATCGACCTCTACGAACTACTCGATTACGGGTCCTACGACACCTTCGATTCATCCGTTTTCAACTTCAAAATCAACCGTCAGCAATAAATCAAGAGGGGACAAAATTGACTTCAGTAATTTCAGAACCAGAGATCCACAAGGGACTCGCCAACGTGGTGGTCGACTACACCTCGATCTCCAAGGTGAGTACCGACACCAACTCCCTTTTATACCGAGGCTATCCAGTCCAGGAACTCTCGGCCAAGTGCTCTTTTGAGGAGGTCGCCTACCTCCTTTGGTATGGGGAGCTTCCAAGCGCTTCACAGTTGAGTTCGCTATGTGATTCAGAGCGGTCGCAGAGGTCTCTCGATCCCCAAGTCAAGGCGCTTATCGATACCATTCCGCTAACCGCTCACCCTATGGACGTACTTCGAAGCGCTACCAGCCTGATCGGGGCGCTCGATCCACGAGCTAACGATAATTCAAAAGCCGCCAACTTAGACAAGGCGATCTCGCTTTTCGCAAAGCTACCGGCGGTGGTGGCGTATGACCAGCGTCGCCGACACTCACTGGGGGTAGTCGAACCGAGGGGAGACCTCGGATATGACGAGAACTTCCTCTATATGACCTTCGGAGAAGTCCCAGATAAGGTCGTCGTGGACGCCTTTAGGACCTCGATGATCCTCTACGCCGAGCACTCCTTTAACGCTTCCACCTTCACCGCAAGGGTCGTCACCTCGACACTGTCGGATATCTATTCGGCGGTAGTCGCTGCGATTGCTGCGCTGAAGGGTCCACTCCACGGTGGCGCAAACGAAGCCGTAATGCATACCTTCGACGAGATCGGCTCGGCTGACAACGTCATATCGTGGCTCGACTCCGCATTGGGCAGGAAGGCCAAGATAATGGGGTTTGGACACAGGGTTTATAAAAACGGCGACTCTCGTGTACCGATTATGAAGGCCTCGCTAGACGCCCTAGTCAGGCACTACGGCAGATGGGAAATAGCGGAACTCTACGCACAACTAGAAGCTGCCATGGCCGCTAGAAATGGCATCAAGCCGAACCTCGACTACCCGAGCGGACCGGCGTACCACCTCATGGGATTCGACACTGCGACCTTTACGCCGATATTCGTGGCGGCCCGAGTCACCGGGTGGACTGCGCACGTAATGGAGCAGTACTCGACTAACTCACTGATTCGACCACTCAGCTACTACAACGGACCGGAGGAGAGGCACCTCCACTAACTCCGATAGCTAGTCGACAGTTACTGGCTGAAGATCGAATCTCAAATGAAAGATCTCACTACATGAGGGACACAGTGACCCCCGGACCGGACTTATCTGGTCCGGGGGTGCTGTTTTGATCCTTCAAAACAGGCAAGATAAAGATAGCAAATCGGGTTTAAACGGATCGAATCGGCATTTGGCTAATTACAGCGATCATCGCATTGGCGATCTATCACC
>JAKCBW010000118.1 GCA_021842145.1 Actinomycetes bacterium | reverse complement strand
AGGGCGTGTCGAAGATGTACCGCTAGAACACCCTGGCTAAGGGTGGCTGAAATTCGTCGTAACCCCGTCAGAACACCGATTCCAAAAAGAAGGGCCACCACTACAACTAACCACCATGGATTTCCGGCGAGACTTCCTGAGACCGCCCCTACTGCGATAGCGGATACCGCCAGCATTTTTTGCCCACCGTTGGCCGAATAAGCTAGGCACTGTAGGGCGAATGCGACTACGTGCAGGAAGCGGGTGCGCCTGGTGACCTGGGACCCTTCTAGAGCCCCCAGTGCGAAGCGTGCTATGGCAAATGCAATCACCATGGCCAACAGGGGTGCAAACAATCCCAAGGCGATAATTTCCAGTAACGTTGATCTACTCACCGTGAGGCCCGATCCAAATCCTGCTCCAGCGATTGCTCCGATTAGCGCCAAGGTCAAGCTCGAAGGCAGACCGACCATGTTGAGTACAAATATCACACAAAGTGAGCCGAGAGCAGCCGCAACGAGGGCCGTTTCGCCAGAGCCTGAAAGAGAGAATGGCACTAACCGATGGGTTAGGGTGGTGGCTACTCCGGTACCGAAAAGGAAGAGTGGCCCGACGACGATTGCTCCCAATAGAATTGAGATGCTCGCTATGGGGCGCAGCCCAGGGACTCGCAGTCCGGCCGCCAAAATTGAGCTACCATCGTTGGCCCCAGCGGTCACGGCGAAAAGCGCAGCAACAACGATAAGCAGTTCGGGCATCGGATATTCCTTCGGGTGCGTTTACCGTACGTTAGTGTATACGTAACCTTTTGTTTACTCTGCGTTAAGCTTATCGTCGGCTTATCGTCGGCAGCACTTGATAGGCAGCACCAACAGATCAGCAAAAAGTTGCCCGCCGGTATCGCCTCGGCTCCACCTCCCAAGCACTTGAGCCCTTTACCCCGGTCGATCACCGCTTTGCTGCCGTATTTCAAGATTTTGGTGTCGGGTGGGACCGCCGTGGAGCCGTAGGTCGACGGATAGTCATTTTTGGCCGATGATCGAGAATCTTGCGGTTGATATCGCTTGATCTATCGTTTCGAGCGCTGCCTTCAGCTCCACCCAGTGGGACAGGTCACTTGTCGATAGCCAGTGTGCTTACAAAGGTCATAAAGGTGGGCCAAGGCGGATGGTTCAAAGGCTAAAGCGAAGGGAGGAGCTTTGAGACTATGTACCCCGCTACCCCGGACCCGAAGAGTAGTGCAAAGAACCTTACCATTTGAGCACCGCCAACTTTCAAAAGTGCGGCGGCGAAGTTAGACCAACTCGTATCCAGTGCGGGAAGTATGTATGTCGGGGCTACCCAGAAGATGAAGCCTCCTACGAAGGACATCCCGATTAGCCAGAAGCTGACGTGCTTAATCACCTTTTTCCGGGACGGACTGATTACCAGTGCGATCGCAATAAAGAGTATGGCTATGTCTCTGGTAATTGCGAGGATTGTCGATGCGTGTTTCGCATACCACGATATGTTGGGCAACTTTGCCCCTGGAATTGTCAGGGTGAGACCATTATTTGCGATAGCGGAAGCGGCCTCCTGGGAGTATGGAGCTATCGCGGTAGCGACTATCGACGCGACCTGTGGACCTCCAATGACTATCGGCTTGTTGGACTGTCCAAGCAGCCTGGCCTGGGCCTGGCCCATAGCGGAAGCGAACTGTTGGATTACCGTCGGGTTCTTAGAAAAGTTCGCCACCGCTTTATCCAGAGTCGCAGTAGGGACGTAGTAGCCCTGGGGAAGTATCTCATTGAGTGAAGCGGTTATCGAGTCGGCGATTGCCGACTGAACGGCCTGGTTCTGTAAAAGTGTCGAGGACTGGCTCTGGAGGCGGCCGGTTTGCAAGAAACTGATCTGGGTTAGGTGCACGAAAATGGCCAGGGACGCGAATGTCAGGCCAATTGATACCAATATGGTGCTAAGTAGCCTCCTCAGTGTCCTCAAAAGCCCTCCTTATATCTGGTCCCGGGGGAGGCGAGGGCTATTTTGAGGGGGGTCCTTAGGTCCGCTTTTTTAGAGACGGTGTGTACCATTAGACCTTAAACCTCCCTCGTTCTATATCACCTGGTCATTCGGATTTCCGGCTACTGCCCGATTATACGGTATTTATATGAGCCGATGCCGATAAAAGCTTGCCCAGATAGTCGTTCTACTGGGCGATTTTCGCCCGTTGGCCCTTTGGGGTCACCACTAGGATCGCTGCGAATCGACGAGCTTTCTCGCTATTACCTTGAGGGCGAGTGTCTCATCTGCTCCCTCGAATATAGAAAGCACCCTAGCGTCGACAAAGTACCTACTCACCGGGAACTCCTCGGCGTAACCCATGCCTCCGTGGATCTGCATGGCTTCCCGAGTTACCCACTCGGCCGCCCGGCAGACGTAAGCCTTGGCCATAGAGGCTTCCACTGAGCCCTGACCTTTGGCCATGAGGTTGGCGACGTGGTAGGAAAACTGCCTCGATGCCTGGACTATCGCCGCCATTTTGCCCAGTTTGGCCCTCGTGAGCTGGTAGTCAATGATCGAGTTTGAGAAGACTTTTCGGCCCTTTGCGTACTCTAGGGCAGCCTCGTAGGCGGCCTGCATGACCCCAACGGCACGTGCAGCGGTCTGGATCCTTCCGTTTTCAAAGCCACCCATCTGAAAGTAGAAGCCCTTACCCAAACCGGCTTCTCCGCCGATGAGGTTCTCGTTTGGAACGTAGAAAGATTCGATAGCGACTTCGAATGAGTGCATACCTCGGTAGCCGATGGTGTCGATTGGGCGAGCTTCAATTCTTCCGCCGGTTGGGTTGTCCTTGGAAGGCGCCTGGGTGAGCACGAATCCGTGCCCAGAACCCCTCTCTTTTTCGACTATGAAGAGCGAAAGGCCACGATGCGACTTTGTGCGGTCTGGGTCAGTCCTCACCAGCAGCATTAGCACGTCCGCCCGACCCGCAAAGGTGCACCAGGTCTTGACTCCGTTGATCAACCACCCATCGCCACTGCGGGTAGCGGTGGTGGTCAGGCCGGCGACATCTGAACCGTAGTCAGGTTCTGTAACCGCAACTGCGTTCATTATCTCCCCCATGGCAAGCTTGGGGAGCCAGTGGTGCTTCTGCTCCTCAGTTCCCCCCTTCACCAAGGCGCGGGCGAGGATCTCCGGTCGGGTGATCAAAGAACCGCCTATTCCAAGGGACCCGCGCGAGAGTTCTTCGGTCGCTACCACCATCGCCGTATAGTCATTGCCGGCTTCAGAAGCGAACCCTCCATATGTTTCGGGAATCGATAGCCCAAACGCCCCCATTTCGGCGAGGCCAGAGATGATCTCTTCGGGGACGTCACCATTTGTCCTGTGAATCTCGTCGGCGACGGGCGCAATCTTCTCATTGGCGAAACGCCGGAAGGAGTCCTGCACCATCTCGAACTCGGGATCGAGGTGCCTTGGACCGGGCGTCTCCGCCAGAGAAGCCAAGAACTTTGGATCATGGAAGTCCCGTAAAAACTCATACGTCCCAGATAGTGCCCCTGGGGTAAGGCCAAACTCACCCTCCCTACCTAGGATCCGGGTGGCAAAGTCGTGTATTGCGTCCGCCGTAAAGGCGCATGCGATTGCGGCTTCAACTTCGCCTTTTGCTCCATAGTCAATCAGGGATCTCCCCGCCTCTATCCCCGCTGCAGCGTGAGAGAGGTCGTAGGCTACCACCTGGTGTTGGTCTAGATCTTGGAAGCCGGCAAGGTGAGCTATCGCGACTTCGACCGCAGTCTTGGCGACCTCAAGTGCGCTGGCGGCTCTTTGCATATCTGGCATTGGCATATCTGGCATTGGCATATCTGGCATAGGCATGTCTTGCATTGGCATAGCCAATAACATTATCAAAGCCGTTCCCTAAGTGCGATTCCAGGTGGCAGATCGGCTAAAACCGAAGGCGATGGGAACGGATAGTTGGAAAATCATTTAGATACGCCGGAGGGATACTCCCGCATTATGGCGTCGAGGAGCTAACTTAAGCCTGCCTTTTTCGCAACCGCACAGAGCAGCGGGGGTAAAAGGACGGTGTCACCCTCGTCCACTTCTGCCTCGGTCATCTGCTCCAAGTAACTAACTACGTCAGATTCCCCAAACCCGCATGGCGCCTCCGCCCAAGTGTCGACTACTTCGAGGCCAGCTCCCCTCATCAATGCGACTAGGTCAAGACCTACGTCGGGGTGCCTGATCGCCTCGGTATCCACCTTGAGGGGATGATGTCCAACCCGACCAGAACTCGTTACGGGCTCCTGCGCAACTATCCAACCTCCCGGCTTGACTATCTTTGTCATTCCTGCGATCGCCAAGGCGGGATCGACCACTCCGACTAGCAGAAATCTGCAGAAGGCGAGGTCTACGGGCTCTGGAAGCGCCAACTCTTCGGCGGCTTGGGTGATTGCGACCACCTGGGTGAACTTTGCGGCCTTATCGGCGATGGCGTTTCTTCGCATTGGATCGATGTCAATCGCATACACCCTGCCAGTTTCTCCTACCCAGTGGGCTAATTCGAAGGAGATGTCGCCCGCTCCGGCACCCACGTCGGCGCACTTTAAGCCGGCCAAAAGGCCGATCCGGTCTAAGGCGGTTTTCAGGGATCTTCTGTAAACATCATCCCGAAGGCCCATTAGGTCATGAGAATCCATGTCCTCACGCTAGTTTGGTCATTCGTGAAGGCTTCCATAATGCTATGTGACTCGGCCCAGGTTGCCGAGGGAAAGTTATATATCCTAGGCGGAGGGTGGTCGGTCACTGGACCAGGTATGGCACCAATGGCCGTTGCGCTCAGGATTGACGTCGATTGGGCTCAGGCCCCCGAGTCCCACCATTGGGAGCTGTTCCTGGTGGACCAGGACGGCGGTGAAGTTGCATTCGAAGGCCCCGACGGTGAGATGCAGCCGATCGAGGTGCGGGGAGATTTCCAGGTTGGTATTCCACAGGGAGTCCCCGAGGGATCCGATGTCCCGGTGAACCTGGCGATAAACATGGGACCGCTTCCACTGACCCCCGGCGGAAGGTACACCTGGAGGCTGATGATCAACGGCGAGAGTCGTGAGGATTGGGTGGCTACATTTACTACCAGACCGGTTCCGCTTCAGGCACTATAGGAGTTTGCTTTGACCGAACACGAAAGGCCCTTTGGTCGATATCTCGAGGATTTCACCGTCGGTGACGTCTACAAGCATTGGCCAGGAAAAACGATAACTGAATATGACGATCATCTGTTCTGCA
>JAKCBW010000117.1 GCA_021842145.1 Actinomycetes bacterium | reverse complement strand
GATAGGTGCGACTGCCTTACTTTCAGCTGCAGATGAGATAGAACTAGCGCAGGCTCTGGCACTGGGAAACCAAGCTAAGGAGAGGCTCAATTCTGGTGACGGTATCGAAGGCGACGAGGAGTTGGTCAAGCTGGGCGACGAAGCTCGTGAGAGGCTCACAAAAGCTAATCTGAGGCTCGTTGTATCCATAGCGAAAAGCTACCGGGGCCGGGGCCTTGGGTTCCAGGACCTGATTCAAGAAGGAAACCTCGGCCTAATGCGTGCCGTTGAGAAGTATGATCCTGGCCGAGGATTTCGTTTCTCGACCTATGCGACCTGGTGGATTCGACAAGCAATCGCAAAAGGAGTGGGGGAGCAGGTCAGAGCTATTCGAATGCCCGCCCACGCTTCGGAACTTTTGAATGAGATTTTCAGGGTGCGGCGACAGTTGGTCCAAGACCTGGAGAGGGAGCCGACGTCAGAAGAGTTGGCAAGGGCGGTTGGCACTGATGTCCATAAGGTAAACGAGCTGCTCCAACTGAGTCGAGACACTCTTTCACTGGAGTCTCCGGCTGGAGCGAATTCCGAATCACTTTCTCTTGGAGATCTCCTCAAAGATGAAGATTCAGAGGGTCAGTTCGATGCCCTGGACAAGGAAGTAGTTTCCGCCGTGGTGAATGAAGCCTTGAGTTTTCTCACCGACAGAGAGCAGGAGATTATGAAGTATCGATTCGGCGTCGGATCTGATAGGCCACATTCCATTGATGAAACAAGTGAAGAGCATCAGATTTCCCGAGAGCGGATCCGTCAACTTGAACAGAAGGCGATAATGCGTCTTCGTGATCCGAGGATAAATAAAGAACTTAAGGGTCTACTTGATGGCTAAAAATGCGCGCTGATCTTGATTGAGAGCGGCTAGCCTCGTTTGAGATTCCGGGGTAGCTCAATTGGCAGAGCACGCGACTGTTAATCGTGTGGTTGAGAGTTCGAGTCTCTCCCCCGGAGCGACCTTTTTCTAGATCTACTGTTTTTATTTGGGCCTGTAGCTCAGCGGTCAGAGCAGGGGACTCATAATCCCTTGGTCGTGGGTTCGATCCCCACCGGGCCCACCAGGTCTGAGGCTATTTCTGTTTTTGGCGCTATGCTCAACCCAACAAAAAACCCAACAAAAAACCCAACAAGGGATTGAAGTTGGAGGTTCCGATGGCCGGAAGCATGAGACTCGTAGCCAGCCCAGACACTTGGGAGCTGAGGGTCTATCTGGGCCGTGACAGCTCCGGAAAAGTAAAGCACAGATACCTCCACTTTCGTGGATCGAAGCGCCAAGCCGAGAGGGAACTCGCTCGACTGGTAGCCGAACAGGAGGCTGAGCCGGAGCCAATTGTTGAGAGTGGGTTGAAATGGAACGCATCGACCACGATAAATGACGCAATTTCTGCCTGGCAGGCAAATAGCTGGGACGACCTATCCCCCTCCACCGCTAGGCGCTACGAGAGCATTTGGAAGGTGCACATCAGCGAAACAATCGGGAAGCGCAAGATATCCTCGCTGACTATAACCCAAACGCCGCATAGATTCCTGAACTGGTAGTTCTTTGATGAATTCCAGGCGAAACCTAGCGCTGCGCTGAATTTCCTGGTTCTCATGAAATCAAAGTTCGGGGCGAGGCGATTGCAGGGATATTCCAACACTGATACACTGTTGTGATATGGACACACAGACGCCTATCGTGGCCGCTAATGACCGCCCGTACCGAATCTATAACGCAAAGACACTTGGTGGAGCTCTTCAGGATGCCCGTCGATCTGCCGGAATGACCCAGCTGGAAATGGCCAAGCGAATCGGGGTTGATCGAAGCTACATCTCAGAGATGGAGAACGGCAAGGAGACCGAACAACTCCTTCGCATATTCCAGATTCTGCGGGAATTAGGCATGAGAATGACGCTGCGGAGCGAGATGTGGTGAAGTCTGATTCGCTTATCGTCTGGCTCAATGGGGAAATGGTGGCCCGTATCGATAGGGACCGTCATCGGCGACTATCCCTCACCTACCTTGACTCCACTTTCGAGCGGTTTGACCTAAACTCGCCCGTGCTGTCGCTTTCGCTGCCGCTTGTTCACAAAAGCTACCCAAACGCACTAACACGGGACTTCGTCGACAACCTTCTGCCCGAGGAGCCCGCTCGAAGCACTATCGCTTCTAACTTCCAACTCGAATCATCCGATACCTTCGGGCTGCTTGGCGAACTTAGAAACGAATGCGCTGGGGCATTGGTCATCCAATATCCCGATAGCCAGCCACCATTATCGAGCGCCGATCCATCTTTAGCTACTCCCGTTGACGATAAAACCGTGGCCGCCCGTCTGCGTGCCCTCCCTCGTTCACCACTTGGCATCAACAACGAGATACGGCTCTCCCTCCCGGGGGCTCAGAGCAAACTGCTGCTAACGAGGCTTGAAGATGGGCGCTGGGCGCTTCCCACCCTTGGCGTTCCATCAACTCATATTCTAAAGCCACCAATTACAGACCAACGATTTCCATTCTCGGTGGATAATGAGTATTTTTGCATGCGTCTTGCGGCGCACGCCGGGCTGCCGGTTGCAGAAGTTGACCGTACCGAATTCGAGGATATCCCCGTCTTGATAATCAAACGGTTTGATCGGCAATGGCAACAGGGGAGACTTCTGCGCATCCACCAGGAAGACTCTTGCCAGGCCACAGGGATATCCGTTAGGCATAAGTATCAGGCCAATGGCGGACCAAGTTTGCGCCGAGTTGCAGGTGTTGTGTCCGAGCATGGGGTACGCTCAGACCTTCTTTCCTTGTTGCGACTGGTGACGTTCAACGTGGCCATCGGTAATTGCGATGCCCACGGCAAAAACTTCACCCTTCTCCACCTTGCTGAAGGTATCCGTCTAGCTCCAGGTTACGACTTGATGTCGACTCTTGTTTATCCAGAGCATGATCGACAGATGGGGATGTTTATTGATGATGTCCAGACCGTCGATCGGGTACGCTTCGAGAGAATTGTGAGCGAAGCAATGAGCTGGGGGGTGGGTAAGGATCTGGTAGAAGAGACAGTACACGCCGTCTTGGATAGGCTGTCCGAGGCCTTCGAAGCTACGGCCGATGAGATCGGGACGCTATACGCAGATCTCGCACGCACTATTCGTTCCCAGATACAACGCCTTGCCTAGTTTCACAAGCATGCCTGGACAAGGGTAGGGGAACTAGCTTCGCAACCCTCAAACGCTCATATGAGAACCCGCGCTGCATCGTTTCGGTGATACATCTCCCGCTCCTGGTAAAATATGAATTACGATACGAATCATTCGGTTTGATATGCGTGGTACGCAAAAAGGCACCGCGTCACATTTGGGTCGGATTCACAGCAAAATCTCCCTGGTCAAGATCTCTTATTACGTTTCAGTTACTTCGCCGTTGTATGGGATTCAGAGCATCGCTGGTAGAGTACCTGTCAACTTGCTCGCTCCAAGATACGTTCAAAGATGCAAGTTTATACCGAGAAGGACCAAGGGCCATAGCAGGACTGATAATACAGCCGACGCAATTGGTCTTATGCTATTGAGACCAACGAAATAAGAATGGGAGTTTGCGACCACCAGTCCAACCACTATATAAATCACGCTGATTATTCGCCTAATCATTTTGGCTCGTCTCTGTAGCATTGACTCTGAACAACTACCTTATGACTCTGCTGAGCTTACTTCTGAAAGCTGGGAATAGATACTGAAACGTCAGGGACTTTACAGCAAGTGGGTTGCAGCGTGCAGAACATTGCCGCCGCATTACAGTCGGTTTATTCCTTGACTGACTTCCAGGCAACTTCGATCCTTGGTTGCTCGATCCTTTAGCCCCATGACCGCCGAAGCGGCGTTGATCGACCTCAACGGCAGGATTCTTCGCGTGGCCCCTCTGCAAGTGATTGTAGAATCCAAAGAAGCCGCCAATCGCCCTAAAGACGAGGAAGGTCTGCCTGAGTTGCGCGAACTACTAAGTCAAAAAAGCAATCTCTAGAACCGCATTTTGAACCAGAAAGCATCTCTAAACAAAGCGCCGTGGCTACCCTAATAGCGGTAGGTTTCCAGCTATATCGAGCATCTACTACACGGCGCCTTCCAAAGATTATGCGCATCGGCGGGCCAGATTCACGTTGAGTTTCTATCTACCCAACAATTCATCCGAGTACGTCCCACTCAGTCCGAGGTTGGCTTACTGCCCCTCAAGGGGAGCAAACAACAGTTGACACTTTTCTATCCAGTATTCACTATACTTAACTGTAATGGCTAATACATACAGCATTGGCGAGTTCGCAAAACGGATTGGGCGTAGTCCAAGTACGGTACGGCGCTGGGAGAAAGAGGGCAAGATAACACCCAAAAGACTTCCAAGCGGACACCGCTACTTCGATGAGTCTGATGTGCGATCCATGCTTGGAGGTGCCCCAGTCAGTAGAGTCACCGTCGTTTATTGCAGAGTGAGTGGTTCTGGACAGAAAGATGATCTGGCATCACAAGTAAAAACAATGGAGACATACTGCCTTAACTCCGGTATAGCTGTCGATGAGTGGATCGAAGAAGTCGGCGGAGGCATGAACTTCAAGCGTAAGAAGTTTTTGACACTCATAGACCGTATACAGCATGGGGAGGTTGAACGCCTAATAGTTGCCCACAAAGACAGACTCGTTCGGTTTGGGTTTGACCTAATCTCTCACATAGCCGGAGAGTCGGGATGCGAGATAGTGGTGGTCAACCAACCATCGTGTTCGCCAGAACAAGAGTTGATCGAAGATATGCTCGCTATCGTTGATACCTTTAGCTGTCGGCTTTATGGCATGAGGAAATATAAGCAGGAATTAAAGGCTGAGTATCCAGGCTATAAAGTGCAGGTGCTCAGTGACAACTAGCACTCGCATCATCTACGCAGACACTCCCAAAGAACTATTGCCGATCTGTAAAGCAGTTGGCTACATAAGAGCGGACATATGGCGCAGGTACGGTGGGCTAAAGACAGCTCGCAAAACCACAAACGACATTCGCAACGAAATCAGTAGTCTCGCTCTCTACTCCAAGTTGCCCATAGACGGCACCATTCGCAATGAGAGTACGAAAGACATCGTTAACGACGTATTCCTCTATCGAGCTGCTGCTCAAGAGTAGGTACGCAGAGCTATCTACGCCAAGACAAAGGGCGACGAGACAGAGGGCAAACGCCTCTACACGCTTTTACGGCAGGGTGACTGGACCACAGACCCGTTCCTCC
>JAKCBW010000116.1 GCA_021842145.1 Actinomycetes bacterium | reverse complement strand
ACCCCCTAAAGCTCCGCTTCCAAAGAAAGTACCCAGCGATCGAGGCAATTAGGGATGGAGGCCCCATGTGATAGAGCAATGATCCTGTGCTCAATCGCAGGTAATCAAAAGCGATTAAGTTGGTCAGATTCGATCCCACCAGTGGCGAAGAGGCTAAGAGTGAAAGAACCACCGGCTGGAAAGCGTAGGCAATTGGATCCCTACCCGTCGACTGAGCGTAGCGAATGTACAGAGGAGTAAGTAGTACCACCGAAGCGTCGAGGTTGAAAATAGCGGTGGTAAGGGCTGCGAGTATCCAAAGGTAGGGGGTCGCATTCTTCGCTGGAATAGCTTCAGCCAAAACCTTGAAAAACCCTACCCGGTCGAGCATCAACCCCAGGGGAGCCGCCGTAAGCAAAAAGGCTAGCGAGGAGGCCAACGAAGTTAGGATCTGTCTATCACTACCGGTCAGGTGCCCTAGAAGCCCCAGCTCAATGAGCCCAATGGCCAGGGAAAGGTAGGCCAAACGACGGTACTTGAAGACCATCAGCGTAGCTAGAGCAGATAAAATTAGCCCAACAGCCGCTAGCAGCAAGGATAAGCCCACAGACCTACTACCAAAAGGAAAACCTAACCTCCGCTAGTCGCTCGAGCTCCTACCTGCCGACTGGTACGTAACCGCCTTTACCCATCATGTAGGAATCTTCGAAACTCAGTGAGTCGTCGACACCGCCTCTGACCTCGGTCACCCAATCGAGTCGTCCCTTAAGTATCCGCTCAACGCCTAGCTGCAGGGTAGAGGAACTTATAGCACAAGATGAACAGGACCCTTGCAGGGCGACTTCAATTACCCCTGAATCTGGATCCGCCGAGACCAAGATAAGGTCTCCACCGTCCGCCTGGACTGCTGGTCTCATCATCTCGATAAGACCAGCGACATCCGAAAGTCTCTTTTGTCTCTCTTGATCACTTAGCATTAGTCACTACTCCGCACACTCGTCTATTTAAACTAACAGCGTAGTAGAAACTATTCCACTATTAGTGCGACCCCCCTGCAAACCTGTCGTAAGAGGCCTTGATCTCTATCTCGGCCTGCTCAAGGTCCGCCCAGCCCTCTACGGTGACGGACTTGTTCGGCTCAAGATCCTTATAGCGAGCAAAAAAATGAGCAATCTCGGCTTTTACCTGCTCTGGTACATCGCCGAGATCCTGGATGTGCATCCAACGTGGATCCTTTTTCGGAACGCACAGGATCTTTGTATCCCTGCCAGCTTCGTCCGACATCCGAAATACGGCTACCGGCCTCACCTTGACCCGACAGCCCGGGAAGGTGGGGAACTCCAAAAGCACCATTGCGTCTAGTGGATCCCCGTCTTCGCCCAGGGTATCTGGTATGAATCCGTACTCCACGGGATAGACCATGGATGTAAAAAGTGTCCGGTCGAGTGAAATAGCTCCGGTCTCGTGGTCGACTTCGTACTTGTTGCGCGAACCGCGCGGAATCTCAATTATTGCCTCAAAATCGGACAAGGAACTCCTCCTAATACGCTGAATAACTCAACGCCAAGATGCTATCAGCCATTAGCACCCGACGACGAGACGAGCGCGACAAAAGGATGGGGGTTCTAATTTGGTATAGGAAAGAAAGAAGATCTCTTGGTGAAGCTTGAAAGCGACTCGAAATTTACTCTTTATCTATTGGCGATCATTGCCGGAGTGTCAGTCGCTAACACCTATTATCTCCAACCACTCCTATATGTAATTTCTCGCTCCTTCTCTCGAGATCCAAGGACCATTGGCACCCTGGTAACTCTGGCCCAGATCGGGTATGCGCTAGGCCTGGTAACTCTGGTTCCACTAGCAGACCGTATGTCAAAGAGGAAGCTAATCTCCTTCGGGCTGGCACTGGCCTCGTTGATTTCACTCCTGCAGTCCCTCACCTCAAGCTTTGTAATCTTTGAAGTCGCTGTATTCCTGGTCGGCACTGTTTCGATCGTGGCACAAGTCGCAGTTGCCTTTTCGGCAACAGTCTCGACCGCCGAGGGGCGGGGCTCCGCCGTATCAAAGGTGATGGCTGGCCTGCTAAGCGGAATCCTTCTCGCCCGAACAGCCGCTGGAGTGGTAGCGGAGATTGCCGGGTACAAAACCGTCTACCTATCAGCCGCACTGTTGGGACTCGCCCTAGCGGTCTTCGCGTGGTTAAAACTGCCGAACGACCGACCAGTCCACACCATCTCCTACCCTAAACTGCTCTCCTCGACGGCGAGGACCTTCTTAGAGTCAAAGCTTCTGAGAAGGCGAGCCTACTTCGGCGCCCTCGGTTTTGCCGGTTTTAGCATCTTTTGGACGGTCCTCGCTCCTTATCTATCGGTTGCACCCTTCAACTTGAACACGGTCCAAATCGGCTTCATCGGCATAGCGGGACTCGCTGGGGTCGGGGCGGCGAGAATGGCGGGTTGGGCGGTTGACCGAGGATACGCCCGGATCTCGACCCCAGCCAGCTGGGCAATTATCGCCGGCTCATTCATTGCCTTGTACTTGGCCAGGAACTCACTTGTTGCTATAGTCATTGTCGCTGCGACGCTCGATCTAGGTATACAGGGAATCCACATCACTAACCAATCGATTATCTACCGAATCTCTCCCGATGCCCAGGCAAGAATTACCACGGTATATATGGGGACATACTTCATCGGAGGGGCCATCGGGTCGGCACTGGCGACCTACACCTACGCATACTTCCATTACGCCGGGACAGCGCTACTGGGGATAGGAGTTTCGGCACTAGGAATATTACTTTGGCTGACTGGCAGGAAAAAAGAGGCGAAACTAACGGCGAATATGAGCGAACATCAGCTAGATCATGGCTGATCGACGCCATCTTCCAACTTGGTCCCTCAGACTAACCTGCCAATTTCCTAACCTGCCAATTTCCTCGTTACCTGCCGGTGAACTTCGGGGCTCTCTTCTCCAGAAAGGCCGAAATCGCCTCTTTGAAATCCTCGGTAGATATGTTGACGACCTGAGCCTGTGATTCAGCTTCCAGCGACCCCGCCATGGATCGGGTCATCGAATCGTTCAGCAACGCCTTGTTTAATGAAAGAGCAGTTGGAGGTAGGTTCGCAAGTACCTTAGCGGCTTCGGATACCACATTGTCCAACTCCGTATCAGCGACCACCCGGTTGAGTAGGCCCATCTGTTCAGCTTTTTCAGCAGATATGACTTCGCCGAAGAAGGCGAGCTCTTTTGCCTTATGCAGTCCGATCATCCTCGGCAGAAGCCAGCTACCTCCGAAATCCACCGAAAGGCCACGCTTGACGAAAATCTCTGAGAATCTTGCCGAGTCCGAAGCGTAGACGAGGTCACAACCAAAGGCGAGATTGGCCCCAGCTCCAGCGGCAATACCCCTAACTTTTGCGATGCAAGGCTTGTGCAGATGATGAAGCTTGAGAGCGATATCACTGATACCCCGCATCCAACTTAGAGGCGTAGTTGAACCTGGGATCATGTCCCCAAGCTCAGCTCCAGAACAAAACGCCCCTCCGGCACCTGTTATAACCAAAACCTTCTGGTCGTTATCCGAAGAGAAGCCATCCAGTGCGGCGGAAAACTCAGACCACATCTTCAAGTTAAAGGCATTCTTGATCTCTGGTCTATTTAAACAGATCTCCGCAACCCCATCTAGGAGTTCATAAGTAATCGTTTCATACTGATAATTCACCTTAGGAATGATAGTACTACCGAGGCTCCAAGTCTTGTAGCCCAGTATTTCAGGGCGGCTCAGGGCAGAATAACCACCATCGATCGAAGTTCCATCTAACCATTCACTTGGCATATGAATGCCCGCAATTGCTATCGCTGAACCGAAGATCCAGGCACGTGTTATGTCATCATTGGTTTTCTCTACCGATAGAGACGTCTTGTGGTTACGAAAAAGCCCCGGTTAACTCAGGTCTTCGTCGCCATCACCTCCATTGAGCCAGCGGACTCACCTATTCACCCGGGCTCGATTTGATTAGACCGCGTATAGAACGGAAGCTACTATCATCTCCGCGTGGAGACTCCGAACGATAGCCCAAAGGACCCAGAGACCGGACTTGAAGCGGAAGTCCGCTACATACAGCCCTACCAGGCCAGGAAGTATTACGTCTGCCCGAGGTGTGGAGGAGACATCGAACCGGGCAAAGGCCATTTCGTAGTTGTACCGCTTCTATACCCCGACCTGCGGAGACACTGGCATAGGCATTGTTGGCTCCAGGTCCCAAAGAAATTTAGGACTTAGTATCCAATGCCGCCTAAAGCGGAATCGAGATCGCTAATAAGGTCTTCGATCGCTTCGATCCCTACCGATATCCGAACTAGTCCCACCGGAGTCGATTCCTCTCCACGATGGCGGCCGCGTCTCTCGGCTAAGGTTTCCACTCCACCCAAAGAAGTTGCGTAGGTCATCAGCTTCAAGGAGTCGCAGAAGGCTTCAGCTTGATCAGAGGTGCCCAAGTCGAAGCTGACCAAGTAACCACCTCCCCTCATCTGACTCTTCACCAAATGGTATCCGTCACAACTGGGCAGCCCCGGATAGAAAACCTTCCCCATTCCGAGCCGCTTTACCAGTTCCTCCGTCAGCGCAGCGGCATTTTCCTGCTGTCGCTCAAAACGAAGAAACAGCGTTCGCACGCCCCTCAGGGCCAGAAACACCTCCATCGGACCCGGAATCGAACCAGAAAGGGTTCTTACCTCCCGCAACTCGTCGGCTAGTCGCTCGTCCTTCGCCACCACGACACCCATAATTACGTCAGAGTGACCCGACAATACCTTCGTTGCCGAATGAACTACGAGATCGGCCCCCACCTTGAGGGGGTTTTGGATAACCGGGGATGCAAAGGTATTGTCCACGACGAGGACCGCCCCAGTGGCCTCCTTAATAGTCACCCATTCCCTCAAAGGGTATACCCTGAGCATCGGATTAGACGGGGTTTCCAGCCAGTAAAAATCCGCCGGGGATGCTTTGTCACTACTTGTTTGCGCCTCGTCGAATAGAAGCTGCGGGTTGGAAGAAACCTTCGGACTAAGCAACTCAAGCTTGAGGTTGCCCTTCTTTTGGAGTGAATCTGCCAAAAGACGGGTGCCATTGTAACCATCGTCAACCATATAGAGCTTCGAGCGAGGATCGAGCAGAGACAACACCGCGCTGGTCGCTCCTTGACCAGATGCGAAGGCGACTGCGTAACCACCTTCGAGCTCCCCTATCACCTCTTCGAACGCCCGCCAGGTAGAGTTGTCGTGACGCCCGTATACGCTCGTTTCACCTTTGAGGTAGGTGGATGCGAAGCTGACGGGCGGATTCACCGACTTGATAA
>JAKCBW010000115.1 GCA_021842145.1 Actinomycetes bacterium | reverse complement strand
CGATGCCGCAAGCGAGGAGGAAATTGTAAAAGATTCGCTCTGAGACGAACCAATTGCGACCTGGCCAAAGTTCAATGTGGTCGGGCTTGTTGACAAGACGGCATTCTGGGAGCCATTGACCGGTGTCGACGTCGCTGTGAGGGTAGTCTCTACTGGGCTGAGCGGACTTACGACGTTTGCCGTTAGGGTCGCAGCGAAGGTGCCCGCTACAGCTGGTGTGAATTCGATCCCGACGCTGCAGCTCTGCCCTGAAGAGAGAGTGATTGGTCCGCCCCCTGCTTCGCAGGAGTCACTTGTAATCGAATAACCGTAATCGCTTGAGCCAGGCACCGAGGCGAGTGTAATTGGGGGAGAAGAAAGCGGTATCGATCCTCCATTCGCCGTGATCGTTACGGTAGCAGTAGCGGAAGTACCAACGGTGATAGAGCCGGAGGGGGCAAATGGACCAGAGGCGATGCTCAGGTATGGGTACTTTGTGGTTCCAGAGATGAGAACTGTACCGTAATTGGTTCCTAGACCGTCAATTAGGGTCAATTGGGCAGTGTCAGTGGTCGGGGAGGCCTGGCCATCGTAGACGACGTCGAGTTGACAACTGGAGGTAGGCGCAATGGTCGCAGTACAGGTGCTCGATGACCCAACACTGAATACCGATGGATCTGCACCGGTTATCAAGTAAGGGGGATTACCCAATTGAACGGGGTCGTTCGCTTGATTTGTGAGGGTCAAGGGATAGCTTGTTTGCGATCCAACGTAGGCGGTAATGGATGGAGGATTGGCAGCCAGCTGTACCGAGCTCGTCTCTCCTAGCAGGGAAATTGTGGGAGAGTTCGACGGCGTGCTAGCGACGTTCAAGGTTGCCTCCGCACTTCCGTAATAGGTGGGGCTGTACGAGACGGAAATTGTGCAGCTCTGACCCGGAGCGAGGGTGTTGCCACTTGTGCACGTCGTTAACCCAGAGTCGATGGCGAACTGGGAGGAGTCGGTACCCGAGATGGACATGGCCGACGGGCTCGGTTCTGTGATATTGGTGAATCCCACATTTACAAGGGAGAAAGCTCTTGTTGTGGCGATACCCGGGTTCGCCTGGATTGCCGTCAAGCTTGAGTCGGTAAGGGCTAGTGTCGGGGGGAAGGACGCATTGCAGTATTTTTCTGCGATGGTGGCAAAGTTCGGGGTGCCGAGTCCGGTAACCATGTCGTAACCTGTTCCGACTGTGTAGTAATTAGTGCTATACCCGGTCACGCTGGATGCGTCGTTGTTCCCAGATGTGATGTCATTGAATGCGGATGTGTCAGCCATTGGATATAAGACTTGGTTGGCGAGCGCTAGGTCTCCCTTAGTCGAGCCGCAGGCTTGATCGACGAGGCTAAGGCCCGCCGCCCAGAGGGGCGTTGACATCGATGTTCCGCCGACCTCCCACCAGCTACTTATTGAATTACAGCTGGTGCAGTAGATGTAGTACCCGTGTAACGGGTCCGCTGACGCCGACACGTCAGGCACCATGCGGCAACCAGATGGGTAGCTGGTCGCAGGGCAATTGCTCGCATAGTCGGTACTCGCTGGGCTGTTTAGTGCGCCTAATGCCGATTGGTAGCTCGGGAGCGGAAATTGGGTGGAGACTCCTCCCCCAGATGCTCCAAAAGCATCGTTCCAGGCAGTTTCTTGTGACTTGGCGTAGCCGGAAATAGAGGTTCCTCCAACAGCGAGGGCATTTGGAGAGTCAGCCGGCACCGTAGTGGAGAGCAAACCAGGCGAACCGGAGCATTGAGAACCTTGATCTTCAGAGGCGGAGATGAATGTCTTTCCCTGTGCAACCGCAGTCAATAACTCTGTATTGACCGATTGGGCTAGACCCGAGCTTGAGCCGCTCCCTACTTCACAAACGCCCCAAGAGTTCGACATAATCGGTTCACTTGTGCTAGCAACCCATTGCGATATCGCGTCGAGTAATCCTGTGGAGCTATTTGGAGCACTATAAACAACTAGTCCCGAATTTGGGGCTAGCGAAGCGACCGTTTCGAGGTCCCCGGTAACTTCGCTGTGACCCGAGGAAGTGCTTTGCGCTCCGCCATCGACCAAAGTGGTAGTTAGTGAGAGGGCATTGGAGCCGAAACAGCCGTCAAAGGTAGTGACGTCGGAAGGATTGAAAGTGGCAAATTCTAAAAAAGCGACCGTTTGATTCTGGCCGGACTCGTTGGCAGCATAAAAGGGATCTATCTGGTAGTCGTAACCGAGGACCGATGGTGAGTTAGGGGTCAAGTTTCCGATGGAAATCCCGAGTCTAGCGCTTGCACAGGTAGACGGACTGTAGGTTGTTGTTGCTGCCGTAGCTATGGCCGGACTACCAGTTGTTGATGAGTTACTCGGTGCGCTGATTACGCCGGGCGTAAACTTCAGATAGTCAGATAATCCGACAACGCTCTGTATGTCGCTTGCGAAGCTTTGTGGCAGAGAGGGAACCTTGGTTGCCTCGGGCCTTACTCCGATGCCCGGTATAGGTATGGACTGAATCGAGGTATTGAAGGCGCTCTGCATGGCGGGCACCGGCCCGGATACGTCGACTCTCATCCGTCCTACGCCAGTGGTGGTCGTGAGTCCTTTGGCTGCGAAGTAGGAGCTAATCAGGTTGATCGTGGACAAACTCTGCCCGAACTTCTGGCCTACCTCCTGGTGGGTTAGATAATGGTGGTAGTTAGGGTTGCCAGGTGTGTTGACCTCACTCGCGTAGCTCTGGAGTCCAGAATTAGCTTTCAGGGTCAGAATGACCCGCATTGATTCGTTGGCTGGTACCGATCCCTTGATCGTCACGCCAGCTGGCAAGGGGACGAAGGCTGGATTCAAGGCCGACAAAGCACTTGTGGCCGAAGCCGGCTCTGCGGGCACTAGCGCCAGCAGGGTGAAGAGTGGGACTAACGCGAGTACCAGCCTGGTCCCGGCTACGGCTTTGAGCATTCGAAGTTCCTGCCCGGAGGTACTCTTCAACTGCTGACCCCGCCTAACCCTTCTGCACCGAAAGCACTTTTCGAAAACTCTAGCAGTCACGGCCTTGACATTGTGACACCGCATCGGCTTGCAAGAGTCTCGCAGGGCCAAAAGGGCTAACTGAATTAAAGATCTGCCTTCGGAAAGGTAGCAAGTAGAGCGAGCGAGGACCAGCAATAATGTCTGGCCTGAGCAGACCTAAGTCCCCCCGTCTTTCGAAGCTAACGAATCTCAAATGAAATGAATCTCAAATGAAACGAATCTCAAATGAAATGAATCTCAAATGACTTGTGTGATTTTGATGCCTTATTTCGGGGCTAAGTGTCCTTTGACATAGAACCTTTTGAGCTGTTTTCCACTTGTCCAGCTCGCCTTTTGACGAACCGGTCCCTCCTCGGTGTGGAGCCACTGGTGTTTTTAATGCAAACATGAACAGGGCCATTTAGATCAGAGGTAGCCCGTAGCCAACGGTTATTGGGGATTTGGCGCCAAAATTAGATCGGCGTAATGACAGATATGTTCTTATACGGATGGCCATCGTTACCGATGATTGCTAAATGCGATTAAATGGTGATTCGAGGAGTGTCGATGATTTGCTCCGGGAAATTTCCGAGCTAAAGGTCGAAAACGCGATCCTCCGGGGAGAAACAGAGCGGCTAGGTTCGGGATCCTCAACCGATGGGAACCTTCGTTTTTCATTGCCCGCCAAGGCGATTGACGCGACTTCCGCAGGCATTTGGATAGTGTCTGCGGACCTAAAGACGGTAGATGCCAACTCCACACTGTGCAAAATGCTCGGTTACCGTAAGGACGAACTATTGGGAATCGATGTTCTCCAGTTTTTCGCAGCACAGTTCCAGGGGAGCATTCGGTCGTTGACCGAGGCAACCTACGATGTAGAGCGGGTTCTACACGACGTCGAATTACTCCGTAAAGATCGAAGTTGGATCCGTTGTCGGATAAACCTGACTTCTTTGCTCGACGATTCGTCTGCCCTACCGACCTGGTGTATCACGGCGACAGAATTGAGGTCGAGACTGGCCGCTGAAGATGGGTTGAGTAAGTCCGAGGATCGTCTATACGACATTTTTGATTTTCTCCCTGAAGCGACATTCGTTATTGACGAAGCCGGCAAGGTGATCTTCTGGAATAGGGCGATGGAGGAGCTCACCGGAGTTCGGTCTGAGGACATCGTCGGCAAGGGTGACCACGAGTATTCTGTCCCCCTCTATGGCGACAGAAGGCCAATGATTATCGACCTAGCTCTGAATCCCGAGGAGAAATTTGAGGCGGAATATTCCAAAGTTTTGATCCGAGACAAGACTTATTTAGCGGCGGAGACAACGGTGCCAGGTTGCAGCAGGGCAATTTTTGCTACAGCTGCTGCCTTGCGCGATTCGAAGGGGAAAGTAGTCGGCGCAATCTCATCAGTGCGAGATGTGACCGAAAATAGGACGTCCGTGCGGTTGCTAAAGGAGTCTCAGGCCCACCTTGTGAACATCATTAGCCTTTTGCCCGATCCTACTTTTGTGATTGATCGGGACGGCAAGGTGACCTTCTGGAATAGGGCGATGGAGGAGCTCACCGGAGTTCGGGCTGAGGACATCGTTGGCAGGGGTGACTACGAATATGCGCGCGCCTTTTACGGCGAGACACGACCCATTTTGATCGACCTGGCGATGTATCCAGACCTGGACATCCCAGAGAGCTATGCCATCTTGGATAGAAAGCTCGGGTTTATTTCGGCCGAAACATTTGCACCCACCCTTCCGGGTGGAGGGAGTTTTGTTTTTGGTACCGCCGCACCAATCTATGACATCAACAACGAAATTGTAGGCTCCATCGAATCGGTTAGGGACATAACGGATCGCAAGAGGGCCGAAGACGAGGTGCGTGAGTCCCAGCGGCAACTCGAAGACATTATCAACTTTCTTCCAGACGCAACCTTTGTTATCAACAATGACGGCAAGGTGACCTTCTGGAACAGGGCGGTCGAAGAGATGACCGGCGTTAGGGCCGAGGATATGATCGGCAAAGGCAACTACGAGTATGCGATACCTTTCTACAACGAAAGGAGACCGATACTTGGAGACTACGCACGCAGATCCGACGATGACATCCCGGAGAGCTACGCAATGATGCGAAAGGAGAAGGGTTTCCTTTCGGCTGAGACATTCGCACATGGACTTCCAAATGGAGGTCGATTCGTTTATGCCGCAGCCGCACCAATCTATGACATCAACGGCGAAATTGTAGGCTCCATCGAATCGGTTAGGGACATAACGGATCGCAAGAGGGCCGAAGACGAGGTGCGTGAGTCCCAGCGGCAACTCGAAGACATTATCAACTTTCTTCCAGACGCAACCTTTGTT
>JAKCBW010000114.1 GCA_021842145.1 Actinomycetes bacterium | reverse complement strand
CGCCATCTCAGCGTGGAGGGAATCCAGGCCGAGGTGCTCTATACGGATTGCCTCAATCTGATCTTTGAAGATCTGGAGTTGGTTGGTGATTATTGAGGCGGTCTTCTGGGCCTTTTTGTAAGCATCGGGCCAGCTATAGCCTAGGATGCCTTGACCCATCCATCCAGATGGATAGCCGATGATGGCCTTATATCGATCGGGCCTTTTGTGTCCCGACGTGTTTGTCACCGAGACCCGATTTAAACCTGCCTGTTGGATGGTAGTAGTCGAAATGTCCATTACGACGTCGGGGGTTTGATAGGCAAAAGGATTGTGGATTTCGTAGAGGAGTTGTTCTTTTACCGTAAATTCATCGACCCGCCCACCGGAGTCGGCGAGTTTGGTAATCGTAGCGTCACCAAACTCATTCACTTCGGCGATTGGAAAGCCAATTCTTTCCAAACCGTCGATCGACTCCCAATCCCTTCCGTGATTCCCTCCGGTCGCCTGGCTAGAACATTCGAGGATGTGACCGACAACGGTACCTTGGGCGATGCGACCTAGGTCTTCGAAATCCCATTCGAATTCATAGGCAAGTGGGGCTAAGTAGAGGGCGGCGTCGGCAACGCGACCCGTGATAACTAGATCTGCACCCCGCCTGAGGGCTTCGACGATTGGTCGGGCTCCGAGGTAGGCATTGGCAAAAAGTGCGCTTTTTCGGATGCCATCCGCCAAAGGATCATTCCTCTCGAGGTGGGGGAAGATTTCGCCGGTTGCTAGGCGATCGAAAATCGAATCACCGCTGATCACGGCAATTTTCGGCGTTATTTGCAACTCCTTGGCCAGCCTCGCCGCAGCAGCGCCTGCCGCCGCGGGATTGAGACCCCCGGCATTGGTAATTATCTTGATCCCGGCGTCCATGGCGAGTTTCCATCCAGCCCTTAGAGAAGGGATGAGGTCCTTCGTATAGCCAGCTTCTGGATTCTTCGCCATGTCCTTGGCGAGTATCGCCAGGGTTAATTCTGCAAGGTCCTCGAAGCAGACGTAATCCGCCTGCTTCTGCTTGATTATTTCAATAGCCGGCCAAAAGCTGTCGCCATAGAAGCCGACCCCGCTGGCTATCCTTAGGGTTCTCAATCGACCACTACCAAAACGTTGGCTTCCTCCACGAAGTCACCCTCGGTCACCATGACCTCGGTGACCCTTCCCGAGGTAGTAGCTTCGACCGGAATCTCCAACTTCATGGACTCGATGATTACCACGGTGTCCCCTACGTGTAGCTCTGCTCCCACGGCGGTGGCGACCTTAACAACCAACCCAGCCATTGGGGATCTGACTTCCGACAAGATCGTCCTCCAGTGCTCGCTTTGAAGTGGGCTCCATGCGCTTTAGTTCTATCGATCAACAAACATCTCCGATATTCTACGACCATTGTCTCCTGGGGTGTGGTCAGACGTGGCAATACCCTGCAGAGGACCAATGCAGAGGACCAATGCAGAGGACCAATGCAGAGGACCAATGCAGAGGTTCCTCAGGGTGAGCGTAGTTTCGGCTAGGAGGCTCTTTTTGAGGATTGGTGATGACCCGCCGCTATCGCGCTGACTCTGCTTCCTCGGCGACCTCGAGCCACCGCTCCTCAAGGGAGTTCTGTTGTTCTTGTATTTTCGCTAGCTCGTGGCCCAGATTGGCGAGTTCTTTATGCTCCTGTGCCCCTTCAAAGAGCGCTGCTAGGCGATCGTGTTCCTTGGCGAGCGATTGGAGCTGCTTTTCTATTCGTCGAAGTTCGAAACCGACTGTCGTTTTTGATCGCCGCTTTCCTCCTGGATCTGAGGAGGGTGCTGACACCGGGCGGGTGCTGGTCACTTGGGTCCGAACTGGCGACTCACCCTTGGCCTTTTGTTGGGTGACTTCTGCAATCCAACTAGCGAGTCCGCCGGGGATCTCTTTTACCAAAGTGTCTTGACAGACGACGATCCGATCGGTCACTCGATTGAGAAAGGCCCTGTCGTGGCTGACGGTAACGAGTGCACCGGGCCACTGCTCTAGGAACTCTTCTAGGGAGCGTAGGGTTTCGAGGTCGAGGTCGTTTGTCGGCTCGTCGAGTAACAAAACATTTGGTTGAGCAGCTAAAACGGTGAGGAGTTGGAGTCGCCTCCTTTCTCCACCAGAGAGGGTGCCGATGGTCGCCCAAGGCAGCTCGCCAACAAACCAGAATCTTTCCATCAAACGTTGGTCCGCAAGGTCACCGGGAGTCCTCGTTGGTCCAGCCACTACCTCTCGCACCCTCGCTTTTGGATCAAGTTCGGGAAGGTTTTGGCAGTAGTATCCCACCTTTACCGTGGTGCCAACTTCTATCCGTCCTGAGGTGGGAGGGTAGAGACCAGCCAAGATATCTAAGAGTGTCGTCTTGCCCGATCCATTGACGCCGACAACCCCGAGGCGTTCCCTTGGATCTAGACTTAGCGTGACTTCGCTCAGAACCGACTCGCCTGAGGGGTCTCGGACGAAATTTACTCCCTGGGTTTCAATCACGGTATTGCCGAGCCTAGGTGTATCGAATGTGATCTCTAATTCACTGTTTCGGGCCTGTGCTTTCGGCCTCGCATTTATCAATTGCTTGGCGGCATCTATTCTCGCCTGGGGTTTTCTTGTTCGGGCCTTGGCCCCCCTCCTCAGCCAAGCGAGCTCCTTTCGGGCCTGGTTTCGCCTGACAGACTCGGCGCCCTGCGCCTGCGCCTCCCTTTCGATCTGGGCCGATAGGTAGTCTGCGTACCCACCGTTATGGATGTAGGCGTTTCCCCGGTCCAACTCGAGCATCCGAGTAGTTAGCCGGTCGAGTAGGTATCGATCGTGGCTCACGAGGATGACACCTCCTCCGAAACGGGCCAGCCACTCTTCGAGCCAGGTGATAGCCGGAAGGTCCAAATGGTTGGTCGGCTCATCAAGTATCAATAGCTCGGCCGGGTTGGCTAGTACTTTTGCAAGTGCCACCCGCTTCACCTGGCCACCAGATAGCTCTGAGACATTCCGATCCATCATTGCGGTCATTCCTAGGCGATCTAGGATCGCTTCGCTTTGCCATCCCCCGCCAACTGCGCTTCGGACGTTACCCTGGGGCAGGGGGGAATCCTGCTCCAAGAAGCCGATACGAACCCCCCGACCCCATCTGATCTCTCCGGCCTCGGGCACCTCAGTACCGGCGAGCACCCTCAAGAGGGTCGATTTGCCGGTTCCATTTATCCCGACAATTCCCACTCTTTCTCCGTCAGTTACGGTGATGGAGAGCCCTTTGAAAAGCTGTCTATCGGAACGAGAGACGGCAAGGCCTTCGGCATCAACAAGAACAGTCATACTTAAACGGTAGGGGGAGAGTCGGTGTACTCGGCTCGGGCGACTCGACGGCGAAGTACAGCCGCTAGTAGGACCGTGGCAGCTTTAGTTCATGCTCTGCGATGAAGTTAAGTATCATCTCATTGTTTATTGGGGCTGTTTTGGCGAGCCGAGCCGGGGCGAGCATCTGGATGATCCCAAAATCCCTCACAAAACCGTTGCCGCCGTGGGTCTGAATCGCTCGATCGGCGGCCTCGAAGCCTACTTCGGAAGCGAGGTATTTCGCCATATTCGCATACCGTGCGACATCGGCCATCGGGGCATTTTGATCGAAGGCGCTAGCCGCTTGATAGGTGAGTAGCCTCGCCCCCTCCTGGGTAATGCGAATTTTAGCCAGCGGGTGCTGAACCGCCTGGTAGGAACCGATGGGGGTGTCTGAGAAAACCCGCCGTTCATTGGCATAATTCACCGATTTCGACAAGAAGTAGTCGACCATACCGACCGCAAATGACGCTGCGATGATTCGCTCGGGGTTGAGGGCTTCGAATAAGACCGCCGCTCCCAGGTCCTTCTCGCCGATCAGGGCATCCTTGGGGACCTCGACGTCGTCAAAGAAAAGCTGGAACTGGTTAAAGCCCTCAATCCCCATGGTCGCCATCTTTGACTTAGTGATCCCTTTTGTATGGGTGTCTATAAAGAAAAGACTCATTCCGAAAGATTTCGGAAGCCCTGACTCCTTGACCCGCTGATAGCTGGTCGTCCTGCTAACTACTAAGAGGTGATCCGCCCGATCGACGCCGGTAATCCAGGCCTTCTCCCCGTTTAGCACAAATCCGCCGTCGCCGGTCTCTTTCGCCGATAGAGCTATTCGAAAGGAGTTGGTTCCGGCATCTGCTTCGGTGATGGCGAAGGCGCTCTTTATTTTGCCCTCGGCGATCTGGGGTAGTAGTAGTTGTTTCTGGTCCTCGGTACCGCCGCGTTGGATGGCCATAGCGTCCATAGTTGTCAGAAGGGCCAGTGTGTTGGCTAGCCCGAATGATGCAAATCTCTCCATCGCTAGCGCCATTCCCAAAAGGCCTAGACCGCTGCCACCATACTGCGCTGGTATCAAAGCCCCAAATAGGCCCAGGTCAACCATCGCCTGGCTGAGTTCTTCGGGGTATTCACCTTTTTCAAAGATATGGTTTAGGAGTTCCTGTTTCTTTGACCCAAGGTGGCTAAGGTACCCCTCGACCGATTCTACGAGGGCGTGATGCTCCTCGGAAAAACTGAAGCTATTGAGTGATCCGCTCGAACCCTGTGACAACTTCCCCCACTCCTGATAGTGCCTCTGTGGAAGCTACCACACCACTGGTAAGTTTTGTTGACACCGCAGTTGATGCGGAGCTTCTGGTCATCAAGCGATCCACTTGACGACCTAGGCGAGCATGAGACTTAGCTCAATTTTGGGATTTGCCGGAGATGTTTGCCTAGCTTTGACTTCCATATGATGCCGATCGGTCCTTCGGGTACGATTTGGGGAATTGGCTACAAGCAACATTGCGTCTAAACTTTTGTCTGTTACTTTTGACGGGTTCTCAAACGGATTGGGAGCAGAAGTTAATTAGCACAAAATAAGCGATCAATTTGTGAGAATTCTCACAGAGTTGGACAGTCAAACGTGACTATATTAAAGCTTTTTCAAGGTTTGCCAGAATTGCTATTTTTATGGTTGACCTTCTTGATGACCATCTTTTGTGCCAGGTCCTTGCTGGGCGGCATGGATTGGGCGGTAACGATGTGCCCGACGATCGTCGTAGCCTGTGGCCGCAGGTTGAATGTATCTTTTGGAAGTATCTGAGTGGAAGCTGAAGTTGTTTTGCCGTATTCAGAGGCCAACTACCACCTTGTCAAGGTTTTCTATTGATCGATTCAGTCAGTGCACAGGCTGATGTGTTGTTAATGGTTGAAGTTAGAACTCTTATTGCGACAGGTTTCAGAGGTTATTATGCGCAAATATTCCACTCGGTTTAGAGACGAGTCTTTGTCCAAAGCTAAGCGGATTAACAGGGCGCTGTGGGTCGGTGCACTCGGTTCAATAGTGGTAGTAT
>JAKCBW010000113.1 GCA_021842145.1 Actinomycetes bacterium | reverse complement strand
ATCCTTGAGTCCATTTCCCATACTGCGTGGTGGGGCTAGCCTGCACGCTCAGTCGGGTCCACTCTCCCTCGCTATCCTCGAAGAGGCGAGACGGAGGGGCCTCGGAATGGCGACCTTCGTCTCCTCTGGGAACAAGGCGGACATCTCGGGTAATGACCTCCTCAACTACTGGGAGACCGATCCTAACACCAAAGTGGTCATGCTGTATATCGAAGACTTTGGTAATCCACGGACCTTCGCAAGGGTAGCGAGGAGGGTATCTCGCACAAAACCGATCATCGCAGTCAAGTCAAAGCGGTACCAATCAAAAAGCATTGAGACCATGTCGTCCCTCGAATTGATCCTACCAAATGACATGGCGGTCGAGGCACTCTTCGAACAGACCGGCGTATTGAGGGTCGATACCCTAGAGCAGCTATTCGAGCTAGCTCAAGCGATCGTGAACCAGCCCCTTCCGAAAGGTAACAGGGTAGCGATTCTTTCAAACTCAGGGGGTCCATCACCACTGGTAGCAGATGCCTGCAAGGCTGTCGGCTTGGAGATACCAACCCTCTCTGAAAATTCACAAAAACTGCTGCGGGACTTAGTGGGGTCCAGCGGAAGGGTAAGCAATCCGGTAGAGCTTTCCAACCAATCAAGTCCCGAATCCTTCGGCGGAGCTTTAGATATCGTGTTGGGCGACCCGGCCATCGACTCGGTAATAGTCTCCTACATTCCAACGGTGACCTTGGACCCGATGGTCCTTAGCTCGAGTGATTCAACCTCCACCTCGGCGGTGTTTGATTCCGCCTCGGCTACGGCCGCACACGCGGTAATTGCCGTCGCAGAGGCCGTCAGCAAGGTGGCCGCCGCCCAACCCGACGATTCGACTAAGCCCGTGCTGGCTAACTTCCTCGCACTGTCCTCTGTTCCAAACGCACTCACCTCGGGGTCGAAAACGATACCGTACTTTGCATTTCCAGAAAGTGCCGCCATGGCGCTAGGCAACATGGCACTCTACGCAAAGTGGCGTCTAAGACCCGAACACGAACTATGGGAATTAACCAATATCGACCCATCAAGAGCCAAGACGGTCCTCGCAAACGCGCTATCAGGGCCAATACGCCTGCGACGTGAAAACGGCCCAGACGAACACGACGACCAGCTCGGACAGGTAACCCAGCTGCTAAATGATGAAGAAATTCAGGAGGTTCTCGCCGCTTACGGTATCGAGTACGACCCAAAGGTCAAGGATCTCCCAGATGATCCCTCCAAGGGCGTAAGCATTAACCTACAGCTCATTCATGACATCTCCTTTGGAGTCTTTTTATCGATTGGCCTCGCAGGCTTCGTCACCGAGGTCCTTGGCCAGCGAACGATAAAGGCTAATCCGCAGGAGTATCCCGACGTAATAAGGTTGATCGACTCGATGCCAGGTTCTCAAGTCCTCGATGGACAAAAAGGAGGATCGGCGGTTGATCGAAAGAGTTTGGAATCCCTCATCTGCCGGATCGCCAAACTCGCCGATGACCTATTTGAGGTGGAAAGACTTTCCTTCGAGAATCTCACGATCCTTGAAAAAGGGTATCGCATCAGCGGGGCCAAACTGAAGGTCACCAACTGGGCCCCAGCGACCACGATCCTGACCAGGAGTCTTCGATAGCGGGCAATGTCAAAAGCCCAGACTTAGAGCTGATTTTGATGAAAATGGGCCAACCGTAACTGGTTGGCCCATTTCGTATCACCAACTTGAAAATCGGTATTACGGCCGATTCAGCTCTTGTGATTAATTGCGATGTACTTGATATAGAGGTACTCGTTGATACCTTCGAATCCGCCTTCCCGACCGAACCCAGACTGCTTTACGCCACCAAAAGGAGCGGCTGCGTTGGATACCAGCCCCTGGTTGAGGCCGATCATCCCGGTCTCCAACTTCTCGGTAACCCTAAGCGCCCGATTTAGGTTCTCGGTAAAGAGATAGGCGACCAAACCGTAGTTGGTATTGTTGGCCATTGCGATCGCCTCGTCCTCAGAGGAGAAGGAGTAGATCGGTGCAATTGGCCCGAAAATCTCCTCCTGAGCGATCCTCCAGGTTGACTCCACGCCAACTAGTACCGTCGGTGAATAGAAATACCCAGACATGTCGAGTTTTGATCCGCCGGTAACTACACGGGCCCCCTTTGAAGTAGCGTCATCGATCAAGCTCGTCACCTTATCTATCGCCGGCTGGTCGATTAGCGGTCCCACCTGTACACCGTCTTGTGTGCCGCGCCCAACCTTGAGATCAGACATCGCCGTTGCAAGCCTTTGGGAGAACTCCTCTACGATTGAGCTCTCGACAAATATGCGATTGGCGGAGGTACAGGCTTCGCCCATGTTACGCATCTTTGCGAATACCGCCCCATTTACCGCCTTATCAAGGTCGCTGTCCGCAAACACCAGCAGCGGGGCGTTCCCCCCCAGCTCCATCGAGAGCCTAAGCAGGCCTCCAGAGGCCTGTGACATGAGAAGTTTCCCTACTTCAGTTGATCCGGTGAAGGAGAGCTTTCGCAACCTGGAATCACCGATCAGTGGTGCAGTAACCGCTCCAGGGTCAGACGAGGTGATCATATTTACCACGCCGGGGGGTAGTCCCGCTTCCTCGAGTATCGACATCAAGGCCGCCATACACAGTGGCGTCTGCTCCGCCGGCTTGACTATGACGGTGCAGCCAGCGGCTAACGCCGGACCAATCTTGCGAGTACCCATGGCGAGGGGAAAATTCCAAGGCGTTATCAGTAGGCTCGGCCCTACGGGCTGCCTCAGCGTCATAACGCGGGCATTTCCGTCTGGAGCCGTGTAGTAGTCACCATTTATGCGGACGGCTTCCTCGGAGAACCACCTAAAGAACTCGGCTGCATACGCCACCTCACCTTTAGACTCAGCTACCGGTTTACCCATTTCGAGGGTCATCAAGAGTGCCAACTCGTCGGAGCGCGCAACAATTAACTCAAACGCCCTCCTAAGAATCTCTCCTCGCACTCGTGGGGGGGTATTCGCCCAGGAGTTCTGGACTGAAACACACGCATCGAGTGCGTCGCTAGCGTCCTTCGCCGTGGCGTCAGCGACTTCGGCAATGGTCAGTCTCGTGGAAGGGTCCTCGACCTTAAAAACGGCACCATTAGAGGCCGACCGCCACTTACCGCCGATAAAAAGTGTCTTTGCTACCGAATCCAAAACGGACTTCTCGTCGATGTTCACCATGTCTTTTCTCCCTAATATTGAGTCAACCCACCAACCAGCGACATCCAGCTAGACACTACCCATTTGAATTCTCCATTTGAATTCTCCATTTGAATTCTCCATTTGGATGCTCCATTTGGATGCTCATGCCAGGTACCGACGCTACTCATTTTGGATCTTAGTTCGCCAGCCAATTGAGTTGACGATAGACACTGCCCGATTAATATCCGGGCTGCCTGCGGCTTCGACTAGAAGCTCAGTTAAGTATGTCTTTGTTCCTGAAATTGAACAACGCACCGCTCAGACCAAAGAGCAACCAACATAACTGAGACAGTAGCTCCTTGTAGAAGGGGAAGAAGTCGGATGGCGATCTGAAGAAGCTGATAAAAGCCTGCCAATAGTTCGACAAAAGGAGGGGCGCAATCCCACTCAATTGGGGAATTGGATCGAGGATTTCCGAAACAATCGCCACAGCCAGGCCAATCGCCACAGCGGCAATTGGTGACTCAGTGAAGGTGGAAGCCATCGTCGAGATTGCGACGACAGAAACCATGGACAATCCAACCGCAAGCGCCGCAAGTAGGGATAGCTCGAAACCCTTACCCTCGCTGATCAGCTTTCCTGAAAGTGTGACTACCGGGCCATGGGGGAAGAGCAACAGACCGGTTATCCATCCCGAGAGCACTATAAGTATCGAGGCCACGATCCCAAAAACAATACCGGAGGAGACTTTAATGATTACGAGCCGAACTCGGGAGATCGGGGCGACCAGAAGGTACCTCAAAGAGCCGTTTTGCGCCTCGCCAGCGATGGAGTCTCCGGCGACGAAGGCGACCGCCATTGGAAGTAGGAAACCCTGAACCGTAACGAGACTTGTAAGGGACAAAAAGGCGGAGTTTTGAGTGATCTGCGAGAAGAAGGGGGGTCCTTGTCCATTTCCCTTATGCGCCCCGAATGTATCGACTACCAGGCCCAAGATAATAGGTACCAGAAAAAGTAGCAGGAGGATCACAATGTTGCGAACCCTCGAGAAGATCAGTCTGAGTTCTTCAACGAACATCGAATCCCTCTCCCGTCAGATCGACGAAGATCTCCTCCAGCGACGTCCGCCGCTCGGTTATTCCAGAGACGCCATAGTGCAGTGCTACGAGAAACTCATTTATTGATGCGGCGTCTATCGACTCACCTTTTACCGCCACCTCGAAGCTGGACATCACCTCCACGGACAACTGCGGATAACGTCCCTTTATAGCTTCCTTGGCCCCGTCTATGGGAGCAACCCTAAAGACAACCTCCTTGTCTCCGCCCTGCATGACCTCGGCGATAGTGCCAGATCTGACTAACCGGCCACGACTTATGATCACCACGTCGCTACATACCGCTTCGACTTCGTTTAAAAGGTGAGAGGAGAGTACTACCGCCGATCCCTCTTCGGCGAGCCGAGAAATTATCGACCTGACCTCGCGCATCCCCGAAGGGTCTAAACCGTTGGTCGGTTCGTCTAGAACGTAAAGGTCCCTCGGGTACAAAAGGGCCTGGGCGATTCCTAGCCGCTGGCGCATGCCGAGGGAGTACGAGCGTATTCTCTTCGAGGCCGCCTCGCTCAGCCCCACCCGTTGCAATGACTCCAGCGCAAGCCGGTGGGCAACACTAGCCTTTTCGCCCCTAGCGATTGCCAAGCGGGCGAGGGCGGCCTCTCCAGTGAGGTGAGGCGGGAAACCTGGTCCTTCGATAAATGAACCCACGCGCTTCAAGACCTCAGATCCACCCAAGTGAACCCGTTCACCGAGGATAGAGGCCTGCCCTTTGTCCTGAGCTATCAACCCAAGGAGCATCCTGATGGTCGTGGTCTTCCCTGATCCGTTGGGTCCAAGCAGCCCAAAGACCCTGCCCGGCTGGACCTCGAAGGAGAGTCCGTCCACGACCTTTTGGCCTTTGAATGACTTAGTCAAACCATCGGCGATCACTACAGCGGCGATCTCAATACCCGCTCCAGAATACTTAAACATTCCTAAGCACTCCTTTTCTTTTCGCTCCCCAGCCGTCGAGTCTCCCCTGTCCCCACCACGGGGACAGGACTCATGCGGGCGGCACTGTGAGTACCTCCCACCGTCGTATCTAGCGACTGTGGTTCGCTTGGGGTCCTGCCGTGAGCGGTAGCCTTGGTATCTACTTTGATATTCCGGCTTTCCATTCGGCGTAGGAAC
>JAKCBW010000014.1 GCA_021842145.1 Actinomycetes bacterium | reverse complement strand
CAGTCATTGTCTGTTCTATCGAGAACTTTGATCCCATGGGTGTTCACACCGGGGATTCGATAACCGTCGCCCCCGCTCAGACCCTTTCTGACTTCGAGTATCAACTGATGAGGGATGCGGCTTTCAAGGTGATCAGGCGGATTGGCGTCGAGACTGGAGGTTCAAATATCCAGTTTGCTATCGATCCAAGCTCCGGTGAGATGGTCGTAATCGAGATGAATCCTAGGGTATCGAGGTCTTCCGCACTGGCTTCGAAGGCGACTGGCTTCCCGATTGCCAAGATTGCCACCAAGCTCGCAATCGGCTACACGCTAGATGAGGTAGAAAACGACATTACCAAGCTGACCCCAGCGAGTTTTGAGCCCTCTATCGACTATGTCGTGACCAAGGTACCGAGGTGGGCTTTTGAGAAATTTCCCGGTGTCGAGGACGAGCTAGGAACTCGAATGCAGTCAGTCGGTGAGGCGATGGCTATAGGTCGGAGCTTCCCGGAGTCGCTGCAAAAGGCGCTACGGTCGATCGAAAGGGGCAGGTATGGCCTGAACTGTGACCCGATTGAAGTGGGCTACGATTCCCTTAGCGACGAAGAACTGCTCAAGGCTGTGTCAAAGGCCACATCGGAGCGGATCTTCCAGATCGAGGCGGCCATCCGGCGAAAGATTCCTGTTCCGGCGGTCTATGAGGCGTGCAAGGTCGATCCGTGGTTTTTAGACCAGATCGCCCTTATCGTCGCCGCAAGGGAGTCGCTGGTTGAAATCTATGACCCTACTTCGGGTCTAGAGAGCCTTGATTCTCAACTCCTCTTCGAAGCCAAGCAGCTCGGCTTTTCTGACGCACAGCTCGGCTATCTCCTGGGGGTAGATGAGTCCGAGGTTACCTCCTACCGCCGTTTGCTCGGAGTGAGGCCGAGCTACAAGGCGGTGGATACTTGCGCAGCCGAGTTCGAGGCCTATACGCCCTACTTCTATTCGACCTATGACGACGAGAGCGAGGTAGAGGGCGATCAAACCCCGACGGTGATAATCCTCGGGTCCGGACCGAATCGAATTGGACAGGGGATCGAGTTTGACTACTGCTGCGTACACGCGAGCTTTGCCCTCAGAGAAGCTGGCTATAAGACCGTCATGGTCAACTGCAACCCAGAGACCGTCTCTACCGACTACGACACATCGGATCGGCTATACATGGAGCCGTTGATGATCGAAGAGGTCACCGAGGTGTTGGAGGTAGAGTCGAGGAATCCAAACTTCTTGGGAGTGATCGTCTCCTTGGGTGGACAGACCCCACTGAAATTGGCCTCCTCTCTCCCGGCCAAATGGGTCTTAGGCACCTCGGCGAGGGCGATTGACTTTGCAGAGGATCGCGAGCAGTGGTCCAATTTCTGCGATAGGGTCGCGATAGCTCAGCCCCCTGGGGCCACCGTATATAGCCTCGAGGAGGCGCTCGAGGTGGTTCAAGAGATCGGCTATCCGGTGCTTTTACGGCCGAGTTACGTCCTTGGTGGGAGGGCGATGGAGATCGTCTACGACGAGAACCAGCTCAAAGGGGGCTTTGCCCGGCTAAAGGAGCTCGAGACCGAGGGTGGGCAACCTTCGAGCAGACCGATTTTGATCGACAAATTTCTCGAAGACGCGATAGAAGTAGACGTCGACGCAGTGCGTGATCGGGCCGGAGAGACCTATATCGGCGGAATTATGGAGCACGTCGAGGAGGCCGGAGTTCATTCTGGAGACTCGGCTTGCGCTATTCCTCCACAAACCCTCTCCGACGCGGTGATAGAGCAGATTCGGACCTATGCGGTTCTGATCGCTAATGAGCTTGAAGTAGTCGGACTGATCAACGTACAGTTTGCGGTGCAGGCCGACCAGGTGTACGTGATCGAGGCCAACCCGCGCGCCTCGAGGACCGTACCATTTGTCGCAAAGTCTACGGGGGTTCCCCTTGCAAAACTCGCAGCATTGGTCATGGTGGGCAAGACGCTCGAGGAGTTGAGAGAAGCGAAGCTGTTTGACCCTCCGACGGCTATTTCCCACGTCGCCGTGAAAGAGGCGGTACTTCCCTTTTCGAGATTTCCAACTTCAGATACCCTGCTAGGTCCTGAGATGCGTTCGACGGGTGAGGTCATGGGGATCGATAGCAGCTTCCCTCTGGCATTCTCAAAGAGCCAGCTAGCTGCGGGATCGAGGTTGGCCGACTCCGGGGTTGTGCTCTTTTCGCTTTCGGATCGGGACAAAGAACACGGGGTCGAAGTGGCCAAGGCGTTTAGAGACCTCGGATTCGAACTGGCTGCTACGGTCGGAACGTCCAAGTCACTCGACGCCCACGGCGTAGAGGTTGGAATCCTGGTCGCCAAGGTTACGGACGAAAAACGAGCGATCGGAGAGGCCCGGGAGGATAGGCCAGTTGGGCACCACGACGCAGTGGACCTGATATCTTCCGGAAGGGTAGTCCTCGTCGTGAATACCCCAAGGGGTAATACTCCGAGGGCGGACGGGTATCGAATCAGGAGCGCGGCCCTCAAAAACCATGTCGCTTGCCTAACTACCCTCGCCGCAGCAAAGGCGGCGGCCTCCGCAATCAAAGAGGCCAGGAAATCACCCTTCGACGTTCGGACGATCCAATCCTTCCACCAGGCGCTATGAATAAGCGGGGCAGAAAAACTGATCAATTCGGAGTCGATTTACGCACAAAACTGGGTCCGTTAGAGCTCGATAACCCGGTGATGACCGCTGCGGGCACCTCTGGGCACGGGGCGGAGCTGGCGGCATTCTTTGACCTCTCGGAACTCGGGGCGGTAGTGGTAAAGAGCGTCTCCGCCTTCCCCTGGCCGGGTAATCCCGGACCGAGGCTGACCCCGATACCGGGTGGGATGCTCAATTCGGTCGGATTGGCGGGGCCGGGCATGGAGGGCTGGCTGAAGGAGTATCTCCCGGGCCTGAGGCGCCGTCGCATAAAGACGATCGTGAGCATCTGGGGTCGGACGGTGGAGGAGTATGCCCGGGCTTCGGAGTTGCTCGCTACCGAGCTAGATGGGATCGTCGCCCTAGAGGTAAACGTATCGTGTCCTAACCTAAAGGCAAAGTCGGAGATCTTTTCGCACTCCGTCGAAGCGACCCGGGCGGTCATCGAGGCTGTTCAGCCCGTCGGGATCCCAATATTTGCTAAGTTGTCCCCGAATACCCACCTGGTAGCGGAGGTCGCAGAAGCGGCGCTCGATGCCGGTGCTAGTGGAGTGACACTGATCAATACCGTCCTAGGGATGTCTATTGATCCGTTGACCGCAGAATTGGAACTAGGCGGGGGTGGGGGTGGCCTATCCGGCAGGGCTATTAGGCCAATTGCCCTTAGGGCGGTGTACGAATTAAAGAAGCGGATTCCCGAGATAGTGATAATCGGGGTGGGTGGTATTTCCACTGGGCGGGATGCATTGGCGATGATCCTTGCTGGGGCTTCGGCCATTCAGGTCGGAACCGCAACCTTTTCAGACCCCAAGGCACCGATGCGAATTCTAGGCGAACTCTCCGAATTGTGTGAGAGACTTGGCATAGCCAGACTGTCCGACGTTGTTGGATATGCCCCTAAGGGTATGAAGATAACTCCGGCTGTTGAAACTTTAAGCGATATGAAGGCGGAAGATTGATGAAAGAGAGTGACGCTAAGGCTCACCTAGCGCTAGCGCTCGACTATGACGACCTAGTGATGGCGACCAGGATGGCGAGGCACCTAGGTGACTATTTCGATTACGTCAAGGTCGGCCTCGAGCTCTATCTCTCTACCGGGCCAGAATCGGTAGGTGCCCTCTGCGAGCTAGGGTACAAGGTCTTTTTGGACCTCAAGCTCCATGACATACCCAATACGGTCCGACGAAGCGCAAGGGTGGTAGGTGGCCTAGGAGCGAGCCTTTTGACCATGCATGCATTCGGCGGTACGGCCATGTTGAGAGCGGGGGTAGAGGGTCTCATGGAGGGAGCCTCAGAGATCGGCGCTTCCATCCCGATGGCCCTAGGGGTCACGGTTCTCAGTTCCGACGGTGGGGCTCCCAAACACGTCGTCCCGGCGAGAATAGAAGCGGCTGCCTTAGGCGGGTGTATGGGTTACGTGTGCGCCACAGAAGACGTTGCCGAGGGGAAGGCGCTAAGGCCCGACATGTTTGCCGTCGTTGCTGGGATCAGACCTAAGGGAGTCGACAGGAACGATCAGATAAGGGCCGCAACCCCAGAAGAGGCGATTAGGTCAGGGGCTGACATGCTAGTCATTGGTAGGGCCGTAACCCAGGCGAAGGATCCTATTTTGGCCGCCGAATCCATCTTGGAGTCGGTGATGGAGGCGGGCTAAAGCGCAGGGAAAGTAGTTGAATTTCGAAACTAATATGCCGAAATGGGCCCAAAAGGGGGATTTTTTCGAGAAATTGGCCTTCAAAAGCTAATTAACCGTAATTTTAAGCACCCAACTGTAAAATTTTCGGTTATCTTTCCAACTATGCCATTGCCTCCATCTCTAACACCTGAGCAGCGACAAGCCGCTCTCGAAAAGGCAGCACATGCCCGTCGTGCACGTGCTGAGCTAAAAGAACAGCTCAAGATGGGTTCAATTACCCTCGAGTCACTTTTGGAGCGTTCCTCATCTGACGAATTGGTCGGAAAGATGAAGGTCGTTTCGGTGCTCGAAAGTCTTCCAGGAATCGGAAAGGTCAAGGCCCGCAAAATTATGTCGGAAGTTGGCATCGCCGATACCAGGAGGCTCCAGGGTCTTGGAGCCAATCAGAGAGAACGTCTCATCAAGGACACAGCGAAACCCTGATCGTCGTAGTGTGTGGGCCTGGCGGCGTTGGAAAAGGGACCATAACCGCCGGACTCGTCCGAGAATTGGGATCGGTGAAGCTCTCGAGGTCGTGGACTACCCGGCCGCGTAGGGTCGGTGAGTCAGAAGACGCGTACGTCTTCGTGAGCCGATTGGAGTTTCTTCGCGCCGTTGACGATGGAAAGTTTCTTGAGTGGGCCGAGTATCTAGGTAACCTTTATGGTACCCCAGCACCGGATCCCTCTGACGGCGACGATTTGATTCTCGAGATTGACCTTCAGGGCGCACAGACGATCAAGGAGAACTATCCAGAGTCCTTGGTGATTGCCATCGAGCCCCCCTCGCTTGGGGAACTCGGCGTTCGTATGCGCAGGAGGGGGGATAGCGAGGACCACGTGGCCGACAGGTTGGCGATAGCCGAGCGAGAGATTGCCATCGCTCGTGGGCTAGCAGACCAGGTCGTGGTGAATGAAGACCCGGGCCAGGCGGTATCTGCGGTGGCGAGCATAATTTCCAGGGAGCGTTCCCTGAGGCGACCGCTAACTTGAGCGGGGCACGTCGGTGACTAGGTGGTCGTGAGTTCGTACTTAGCGGCTATCGCCGCCAAGGCAACTAGGATTGATAGGTCCCGATCTCGATGATTATCGCTGGTCGAAAACGGGTTGGAATCCATGAGTGGTCTTAGGACCCTTAACGAGGAGATTGAATTGGCAGATACGTTGGGCCGTTCCATGATGGTGCCACCAGTTGAGAAGTTGCTAGAGGTCGCCGGTTCGAAGTTCTCCCTGGTCAGCTTGAGCGCCAAGAGGGCGCGTCAGATCAACTCTTACTATTCCCGCTTAGGCGAGGGACTCGGCTCTATCGTCCCTCCGCAGATCGATTCGACCTCTACCAAGCCGTTGTCTATCGCCTTCGACGAGATAGCTGAGGGAAAGATTATCCCTCGCAAGGAGGAAGAGGCTCTGGAAGCCGACTCTTTGGACCTCGTCGTCGAGTCGCCCGAAGCTGAATTAGAGTAGCCGTCCTGAGGCTAGCTTCAGAGGACCTCTGGAGGCAGTGGCTATATAACCTTTGGAGGTGACCGCCTTGAGAAGTTCTGGCTCGACGCAAAAGACTGTCGTGCTGTGCATATCTGGGGGAATAGCCGCTTATAAGGCGGTGGAGATTGCGAGGCGTCTCTTCGACCTCGGTTACCATGTAGTCCCGGTGATGACCGAGGATGCCAAGAGGTTTGTCGGCGAGACCACCTTTTCGGCTTTGTCCTCCGAGCCGGTTAGGAGTTCGCTCTGGAACTCGACTGACCCGGTACCGCATACCACCCTCGCTCGCAGGGCCGACCTTGTGCTAGTCGCTCCGGCAACTGCGAATGTAATTTCTAAGTTCGCGAATGGTGCGTCCGATGATCTGGTTTCGGCAGTTCTCATCGCAGCTAGGTCAAAGGTGCTGATTGCTCCTGCGATGCACACAGAGATGTGGGAAAACCCCGCCGTTAGGCGCAACATTGAGTTTTTAGCCGCTACGGGCGTGTCGATAGTCCAGCCAGGGGTCGGCAGGCTTGCCGGTGGTGACTTTGGTGCCGGAAGGATGGCGGAGCCCCATGAAATCGTCACCATGGCCCAAGGGCTGCTCGAAGAGGTCGGTAAAATTGATCTAGCCGGTCTTGAAGTGGTCGTGTCGGCCGGCGGGACTAGGGAGGCTATCGACCCGGTTAGGTTTATCGGCAATCGATCGAGTGGCAGGCAGGGGTATGCATTTGCCGAGGTCGCCTTGGCTGGGGGTGCGAATGTGTCACTTGTTTCGACCGTTGAAAACCTCCCACCCCCCAACGGTGCAAAAATGGTAAGGGTCGAGTCCGCTTCGGAGATGTCGGCGGCGATGAAGGAGCTCTCCAAGACCGCAGACATCATCGTGATGGCGGCGGCGGTTGCGGACTTCAGGGTTGAAGATCAGAAGAGCCAAAAGATCAAAAAAGGCGATGGAGTCCCCGAAATCCGACTCGTCCACACTGAAGATATCCTGGCTTACCTGGGGGCTAATCGGAGCCGTCGGCAGGTGATAGTCGGATTTGCCGCAGAAACCGGCGATCCTGAGAATTACGCACGTGACAAGCTATCTCGAAAGGGCGCGGACATAATCGTCGGGAACGACGTCACATCTCCGGGGGCTGGCTTTGCGACCGAAACCAACTCCGTTTTTATCGTCGAAAGCAACCGTGACGCCACCTACTTAGAGAGGGTCTCTAAGAGGCGAGTAGCCGAGGTGGTCTTGGCTAGGGCGCTGGAGATCCTTGGCTCCGGTCCAAAAGTTTAGAAAGTGCCACTAATCTCATTGCTGTAGCCCGGTGACTTTCGGTGCTGCCGAGGTCGATGCCAGGAGGGTTGAAAGTTGTCCCGTCGTTATACATTCACGTCTGAATCAGTGACCGAGGGCCATCCAGACAAGATGGCCGACCAGATTTCAGACTCAATTCTGGATGCGATCCTTACCGACGACCCTATGGGTCGGGTGGCATGTGAAACCCTTCTCACCACGGGCCTCGTGGTAGTCGCCGGTGAAATTAGTACCACTAGTTATGTAGACATACCCCATCTCGTTAGGAAGACGATTTGCGATATCGGCTACGACCGTGAGAGCTATGGGTTTGACGGCAATACCTGCGGGGTCGTGGTAACCATTGACGAGCAGTCTCCTGATATAGCCCAAGGTGTGGATTCTGCTTTCGAGCAGAGGGTTGAGTCTGCCCACGATGAACTCTCCTCTTTGGGCGCCGGAGATCAGGGGATGATGTTCGGATTCGCCTGCGACGAGACCCCCGACCTGATGCCCTTGCCGATTTGGCTCGCCCATCGGATGTCTCAGAGGCTAGCCGAGGTCAGGAGGGCGGGTGTCCTTCCCTACCTACGCCCCGACGGGAAGACCCAAGTGAGCGTGGAGTACGAGGGTTATCGCCCGATCCGCCTTGACACCGTTCTTATATCGACCCAGCACCAGCCGGGAATAGACCTCAAGACCCTCCTTTTGCCGGACCTAGTCGACTCGGTGATCAACCCGATGATTCCATACGACCTCGATCGTTCTCGGCTAAATGTCCTCGCTAACCCGACGGGCCGATTTGAATTGGGCGGTCCCCATGCCGATACCGGGCTGACCGGCCGAAAGATAATCGTCGATACCTACGGTGGTGCGGCAAGGCACGGCGGCGGGGCATTTTCCGGTAAGGACCCATCGAAGGTCGATAGGTCCGCAGCCTACGCAGCTCGCTGGGTGGCCAAGCACGTGGTGGCTTCTGGAGCCGCAAAGAGGTGTGAGATCCAGGTTGCCTATGCGATCGGAGTCGCCCACCCGGTTTCCTTGATGGTCGAGACCTTTGGAACCGAGACGGTGTCCATCGAGTCGATTGAAAAAGCGATCAAGGACCTCTTCGACCTTAGGCCGGCGGCGATTATTATGGACCTCGATTTGAGACGACCCATCTTCAGGCGGACGGCGGCCTACGGCCACTTCGGAAGGACCGAGAAGGGCTTTACCTGGGAGATCACTTCGAAGTTGGACGACTTCAAGTCCGCAATTGGTATCTAGCTCACAAGGGGTCGAAGGTCATAGTAGCTTGTGGCAGGTCGCCGAGGTAGTAGTCGACGTGGCGGCCCTACACGCACCCTTCTCCTATCTGCTCCCCGATACGATGGCGGAGCTAGTCAAAGTTGGCACGAAGGTCAAAGTTCCATTCGGGCGAAGGATAGACTACGGCTGGATAGTGGAGATCAAAGAGGCGAAGGGCGAGGCCGACCTCAAGCTGAAGGAGATCGCCAAAGTAGTCTCGAGGGGACCCTCGAGCGAGGTAGTGGGGGTGTGCACCGCCGCCTCTAGGTTGTGGGGTTGCTCGGCGGCTCAGTTTCTAAAGCTTGCTTCCCCAAAGGTCAACCTTCCTCCAAAACGCAATGGTGAAGTGGAGGTATTCGACCTATCGTCCCCCCAGAGGTTCACCTACGGCGAACGGGCCGGGGTGATATGGGAAGCTCCTAACTTTGACGAGGCGGCTTGGGTCCACTCACTCTATGAGTTCCACAGGTCGAGCTACAGATCGATAATCGTGGCCTTGCCCAATGAGTCGCGAGTCGAGGGTCTCTATTCTCGGCTACTCAAACTGGGTATCGAGGCGCTGCGCTATCCCGATGATTATCAAAAGATCGATGCAAACCCTCAGTTGGTGCTGGGTTCGAGGAGTGCAATCTTGGCTTCGGTCGGCAGAGTGGGTGCGATCGTGCTCATTGACGCCTGCGATCCTTCGATGCGAGATCAACGCAGCCCATACTGGGAAGCCTGGAGGCTTGCGAAGCTGAGGTCTGACCTTTCTGGCTGTGAGCTAGCGCTTTTGGGGTCGACTCCTCCGATAGATTCGCTCAACAACGATCTGCGCCAACGAAGCCTGGAGAGAAGTAGGTACACCTCGGGATGGAGTGCGAGCGTTTCCCACTCCAAATTGCTCGATCTAGGGGGCGACCAGCTCGGCAAGATTGCGGAGTACCGGTCTATCGCATCGGGTATCGCAAGGCGATCCCTTCATCCAGTAGATTTCGAATTAGCGATCATCCACAATCGAAAGGGCTTCACCTCACAACTCGTATGTCAAGCCTGCTCGTCGATTCAAACTTGCGAGGAGTGCGGATACGTGGTGCACGGGGTGGCCGACGACGAGGATAACCCGTTGCGCTCTAAGGTGGAGTCCCTCAGGTCAAAGGTCGTCGTCGACGAGTTGCACTGTCCAAAGTGCCACGCTACAAGGCCAGTGGTCTGTATGGCATGTGCGTCGCGGCGTATTCGACCCAGGCGCTCGGGGATCGATCGGCTCGGACCGATCCTGGAGGGAGTCCTGTCTGAGCAGGTATCCACGGTATCAAAGGAGTCTAAGGACACTACTTACTCCAAGGTAGTAGTGGGAACCGAGGCCCTTCTCTACCGGGATCTGTCGGCGGCAGTGGTGGTCTTTTTGGACTTCGATGACTTTAGCTTTTCGCTGACCATCGAAAGGGCCCCGAGGGCCGCTTATCTATATTCGAGGGCATCGAAACTCGTTTCCCATTCAAAGGGTCTGGTAGTAATCCAACATTCGGGATCGGTCGATCAGACGAGGGAGGCGCTGGAAGCTAAGGATATTCGTTCCATCTACCGCAAAGAACTAGCCAGCCGACATGAGGTCGGATTGCCCCCGTATCGATTCTTCGCCAAAATTACCGGTACAAAGGCCAAGATTTACGCTGACCAACTCGCTCTCGAATACTCCGTGTCAAGTGGGTCTTGTGAGGTCGTCGAGATGGGTAAGGAGTATTTTTTGCTAGTCGCCAACGACGAGATGGGCCTGATCAAGGCGCTAAGTTCGGCCCCCAAGCCATCTGCGGGGTTTCGCATCGAGCTGAGCCCCAGGAGTCTCTAAGCTGGCCAAAAGTGGCAATCCAGCTTCGAGTTAGCCAGCCCGGAGCAGGAGCGCTCGAAAGCTGGCTAGATATAAAGGAGTTCCGATGGTGCAGGTCGATCCGAAAACGAGGCTTCGAAGGCACCCGGACCAAGGGTCGCATAGTCGGTCGGATTTAGATGCCATACTGAATCGGGCATTCGTTGGGCACCTGGGAGTGTTGGATAAAAGCGGCCAACCATTCGTAGTGCCGACGGTCTATGGGATCGGCCAGGACTGCATATACCTCCACGGTTCGGTCGCTTCGATGAGCCTACGAAAAGATCTCCAATTCGAAGCTACCTTTGTCGTGACGATAGTTGAAGGTCTGGTCATTGCGAGGAGCGTCTTTAATCATTCGGTCAACTACCACAGCTGCGTAATATACGGCGAGTTAGAGGAGATTGCCGACCCAGAGCACAAGCTCGAGGGGCTTAAGGCGATCTCCGAACATATAGCCCCAGGACAGTGGGACTACGCAAGGAGGCCAAACTCGAAGGAGATTCGAAAGACCTCCTTGAAGAGGATGGCGCTCGAAAAGTTCTCCGTTAAGTCCAGCGAAGGTCCGCCATCTGACTCAGTCGGCGAGGACTCGCTCCTCGACGTGTGGGCTGGCGTCATTCCATTGTGGCAGGTCAGGGGTGACTTGGTGGCCGATCCAGACCTGAGGGAAAAGATATTCCCGCCGGCACACCTGGAGGGCTTCCTTCCCAAAGGTGTGGGAAGTTAGAAATTCGCATATCCACAGAGAGCAGCTAGCCTATAGTTCATGTCTATCCAGCCCATTCGCACCTACGGGGATCCCGTACTAAAGACTCTGGCGACCGACGTTGTGGAGATCGATTCGAAGATAGCCAAGTTGGTAGCTGACATGATCGAGACGATGTATGAGGCACCCGGGGTCGGGCTGGCCGCACCGCAAGTCGGCGTCGAGAAGAGGCTTTTCGTATACGACATTGGCGATGGCCCCTTGGCTATCCTCAACCCACGTATCACCGAGTCAGACGGTGAATGGGTCTACGAGGAGGGGTGTCTGTCTGTTCCGGGACTCTATTTTGAGATAGTCAGGCCAGCCAAAGTCCTCCTTGAGGGGATAGACTTATATGGTAACGAGGTCTCTATCGAGGCATCCGAGTTGCTCGGTAGGGTATTCCAACATGAAGTCGATCACCTGGATGGGATCTTGTTGCTCGAGCGGCTCGACGAGGCTCAGCTCAAGGCGGCAAAGAAGGAGCTGAGAAAGAGGGCGATGGAGGCCGGCGCGTAGTGCTTGGCCCTTTGAGATGCCAATAATGACCCGGAGCGATGGAGCTTGAAGGTAGCTTTCTTTGGTACGCCGGAGCTGTCAAATGCCTACCTTAGGGCATTGCTTGATGCGCATTACGACGTGCGATACGTAGTAGCCAGGCCAGATAAGCGACGTGGCAGGGGGTCTGGGCTTACACCCTCACCGGTAAAGCGGCTAGCCAACGAGAAGGGGCTAGCAGTCCTCACCTCTCTGTCCGAGGTGTCGGAGCGGGCCGAGTCGGATCCCGTTGACGTCTCCGTGGTGGTCGCATACGGGAGGATCATCCCAAAGGATCTACTGAGCAAGAACCTCTTTTTGAACATTCACTACTCCCTCCTGCCGCTTTATCGGGGAGCGGCCCCGATGGAGCGGGCGATTCTCGCCGGTGATGAGAAAAGCGGTGTCTGCCTCATGGCAATGGACGAGGGGCTCGATACCGGGGGAGTCTTCGAACGACGGGTGATCGAGCTGGATCACATGTATCTCGATGAAGTTTCCCTCGGCATGACCCAGATAGGGGTCGACCTCCTTTTGGAATGGCTGAAGGACTCAAGAGTCCTCTATTCAGAGCCCAAGGAACAGTCGGGAGAGGCCACCTATGCACCGAAGATTGATCCCTTGGAGTATCGCATTGCGATTTCAGAGAGCGCAGAACAAGCCCTCCGTCGAGTCCGTCTCGGTCGTGCTTATTTATCCTTGTCGACCAAGAAGGTGATAATCGCTCGGGCTTCGCTGGCTTCTGGCCCGGCTGGTGAAGCGGGCAGCGTCATCGAGGTCGCTCCTGGGAAATATGGCATAGCCTTCAAAGAGGGGAACCTGCTGGTCGATTCGGTAAAGCCAGAAGGTAGGGGCCTGATGGATTTTGCTGCCTTCCTCCGAGGGGTCAGGGAGAAGCCGATCATTTTTGAATAGCCGTTCTTTGCTTTAGGTGGTGGTTGTAAGGTGGGTCATTTTGCGAAGGTGCTAACCGTGTCCGACGGAGTAGTCGCCGGAACGAGGCAGGATAAATCGGGTGAGGCGCTAGGCGAAAGGCTCAGCGAACTTGGGTATCAGTTAGTTGAACGCCGGGTTACTAAGGACGGAGTTGCTTCGGTAGCCTCGGCTCTGCTTGAGATGTCCGAGAACTTTCATGGCCTGATCCTGACGACAGGAGGAACAGGATTTTCCGAGCGAGACCTTACCCCAGAGGGCACGTCTTTGATTCTTGAGCGGTTTGCACCCGGGCTATCAGAAGCAACCAGGAGCATAAATCCGCTGGGAAGACTCTCAAGGGGGGTAAGCGGAATTAGGGGCGCCTCGCTGATCATCAATCTTCCTGGATCTACTTCGGGAGCCCTCGAATGCCTTTCGGCGGTGCAAGACGTACTAGAGCACGCGATCGCCCTGCTTTTAGATAACAGCTCCCGGCATCCAACTGGCTAGTTGGTCGTAAGCTTTCATAGCGATGGCATAGCGATGGCATAGCGATGGCATAGCGATGGTATAGCGATGGTATAGCCGCAGCGATGCTACCGGTGTCGGTTACTGGGATTTGGATGGGTCATTTTGGGACCAAGCCTTGACATGAAAGTAGGAAAGTAGGACGGACGGTACCTCTTCAGACATGTTGAGGGCGATCGAATACTCAATGGCTTCTCGCCGCCTTGCGAGGCCAAATCCTTGGGTAGGAGCCCTACTGCGTACTAAGACCGGCGAATATCTAGGGAGGACCCAGCGGCCCGGCGGAGCTCACGCAGAGATTGATGCAATGGCCAAGGCCGGTAACGTCGTCACCGGATCGACCCTGAGCGTTACATTGGAACCCTGTTCGTACTATGGACGGACACGTCCGTGCGTCGATGCGATTATTAATGGCGGCGTCTCGTCGGTATCAGTCTCCTTAGTCGATCCGGACGAAAATGTCTCTGGGAACGGCATTAGGCGGCTCGTCGAGTCGAACCGAAAGGTGACGATAGGGGAGCACTCTTCGAAGAGCGCGCTACTGCTAGCCCCTTATATCAAGCAGAGGGTTACCAAAAGGCCATGGGTAGTGGCAAAGATGGCGATGACCCTTGATGGCCGGGTGGCCGCCACCGACGGTTCGTCCAAGTGGATCACCTCCGGACTAGCCAGGGAGCATGCCCATGAGCTGAGGGCCGATTCGGACGCGATAATCGTAGGTGCAAACACCATAAGGGTCGATAATCCACGACTCGACGCCCGAGACTCCTTGGGGGGACCGCTCGAATACCAACCACAAAGGATAGTCCTTGGCGAAATCCCACCTGGCAGTGCGGTCATGCCGGCTACAAGCTATCGAGGGGAGTTATCGACGCTTTTGGATAGCTTAGGTTCGCGTGGATACCTCCAAGTCATGGTTGAGGGTGGGCCGGGGGTAATATCTGAATTCTTCAGCCAAGACCTGGTAGACCAGTACTCCATCTACTTTGCACCGGCAATTTTCGGCTCGGCTAAGGCACGTTCGGCTTTCGATTTAAATAACGTGGTGACCATGGATGGAATCTGGAGGGGGAGGCTTAAAGAGACCCAGCGACTGGGAGACGACGTCTACGTCGAGGTCCTCTCTATGCGGGCAATCCGCCTTTTAGAAGAGGCCCGACTGGCGGGGGAGAAAATGGCCCAAGAACTCGGGTTAGCCTACGTTGAAGATCATCCCATCGAGGAGGAACTTTGTTTACCGGAATAGTCGAGCAGGTTGGCACCTTTGAGTCCCTCGTGGGGTCGCGCATGAAGGTAAATTGGCCGGGTTTGTCTTTGGACCCCGAACCGTTGGTGATAGGTGCATCGGTGGCAAATAATGGAGCCTGCCTCACCGTCGTTGAAGTCGAAGGCGACGTCGTTGGTTACGACGTAGTCGAGGAGACCTTAGTGCGGACAAACCTTGGGGGATTGAGATCCGGCGATCCAGTGAACATCGAACGAGCCGCAAAGGTGTCATCGAGGCTTGACGGACATATCGTGCAAGGCCACATCGATCGAATTGGAACGATCCTGACGGGTGCACCCCAGCTCAGAATCGATTGCGGCGGTGATATGACGAAGTACATCGTAGAAAAGGGGTCGATCGCAGTCGACGGGGTATCTTTGACCGTTGTGGAACTCTTTGAAGAAGGCTTTTCCGTCTCGGTAATCCCTCATACCTCCAAGGTAACTACACTTGGATGCAAAGGCCCCGGCGATACGGTGAATCTAGAATTTGACGTCCTCGCCAAATACGTTGAGAGGCTCTTTTCTTCGACCCCATTGGTAAGAGGCGAATAGGTGGGGAACGGGGTTGGGTAGCGCCAGAAATTAGGAGAGACCGTTGGCATTATCCACGATTGAGGAAGCGATACAGGCGATAAAGAGCGGCGAGATGGTGATCGTCGTGGACGATGAGGATCGCGAGAACGAAGGCGACCTGATCATGGCGGCCGAATTTGCGACGCCGGAGAAGATCGCCTTTTTCACCCAACATACCTCGGGACTGATCTGTGTACCGATAATCGGTGCGAGGCTCGACGAGTTGGGTATCCCCCTGATGGTTCAGAATAACACCGAGTCAAACCGCACCGCCTTCACCGTCTCTGTAGACGCCGTCAAGGGTACATCGACCGGGATCTCCGCAAAGGATAGGGCGACTACGATACTCGCCCTGATTGACCAGGAGACCAAGCCGGACGAACTGAGCAGGCCGGGACATATTTTTCCGCTGAGGTATCGCGAGGGTGGAGTCCTAAAGAGGGGTGGCCATACCGAAGCTGCCGTTGACCTGTCTATCGCCGCAGGTCTCTACCCGGCCGGAGTCATTTGTGAGATCGTCTCAAAGGATAAAGGGCATATGGCGAGATTTGACGAACTCGAAGTTTTGGCTGCGGAACATAACCTAAAGATGATTTCGATTGCCGACCTGGTGCGCTATCGGCATCAAAAAGAGAAACTAGTCAAGCGCGTAGAGGATGCCCGGGCCAAGTTACCAACGGTCTTTGGAGAGTTTGAGTGCGTCGTGTATGAGTCTCTACTTGATGGAGAGCAGCACTTCGCTATATACAAGGGAGACCTTCAAGATCAAGAAGGCGTTTTGGTAAGGGTCCATAGTGAGTGCCTTACCGGGGACGTGTTTGGTTCACTCAGATGTGACTGTGGCCCACAGCTCAACGCTGCCTTGGAGATGATAGCCGAACATGGCTCAGGGGTCGTGGTATACCTAAGGGGCCACGAGGGTCGCGGAATTGGTCTCGCCCATAAGCTGCGGGCCTATTCGCTGCAGGAAAAGGGCCGGGACACCGTCGACGCTAATTTGGAACTTGGACTACCTATCGATTCGCGTGAGTATGGTATTGGGGCCCAGATCCTGGTGGACCTGGGTGTCTCGAAGATGCGACTAATAACTAACAATCCCTCAAAGTACGGCGGGCTAAGCGGGTTTGGCCTGGATATCGTCGGGCGTGTTGGTTTGAACATCGAGCCCAACGGGTACAACATCGACTATCTGAAGACCAAAAGAGACCGCCTCGGCCACCTAATCGAAGGCCTTGACGATTCGGAATACGGCGACAATCGGAATACGGCAACAAGTAGTGGGGATTGACCCGGGAGTAAGTTGGGCTCGGTTTTGCAACTACCATTTTTGGAGGAGAAATGAAAAGGGAAGGCGAAGTACCCAGCTATTACGCTGGCGATCTTTCCGCGGCTGGGCAGAGATTCGCTATCGTGGCCTCACGTTTTAATGATTTCATTACCAAGTCTCTCATAGAAGGTGCCACCGACTGCCTCCTTCGACACGGTGCAAAGGCTTCTGACATCGACACCTATTGGGTGCCCGGCGCCCTTGAACTTGCCCTCGTCGCTCAGGAGATAGCGAGGACGGCGAAATACGACGCAATCATCGCCTTGGGAGCGGTGATCCGCGGGGAGACCTCCCACTATGACGTGGTCGTTTCACAGAGCGCAGCTGGGTTAGCCAAGGTAGCGATGGAGAATTCAATACCAGTTTTGAACGGTGTGCTAACCACCGAGGACCTGGACCAAGCCATTGCGAGGTCGGGGACCAAGTCCGGCAACAAGGGATACGACGTTGCCCTCGGTGCGATAGAAATGGTCAATCTGCTCACTGAGATCTCAAAGGCCGACTAGCCAAGGCAGTAATTTTGTCGATCGAGTTCTCGAGGCGGTTTCGAGGCTCAACGATTAAACGATGATCTATTTAGCGAGGATTTTGAAATGCTAAGACTAGTACTTCCCAAGGGTTCTCTAGAGAGGGCGACCCTGGATCTCTTTTCGAGCGCCGACCTTGGCGTAGAGAGGTCCAGCGACGTGGACTATAGGGCGAAAATTGACGATCCGAGGATCGACGAGGTTCGGATACTTAGGCCCCAGGAGATCCCGAGGTACGTTGCAGAGGGGCTATTTGATTTCGGTATTACCGGACGGGATTGGATTGAAGAGACCGATTCGGACGTCGTCTCCTTGGGTGAACTCCACTACTCGAAGGCAACCTCTAGGCCGATTAAAGTTGTGCTAGCTGTTCCGGCCACTTCCCCGATCGTTGGGGCGAGTGAGCTGAAGGACGGTATACGCGTTTCGACCGAATACCCCAACTTGACCGCCAAGTACTTTGAAAAGATTGGCGTGAAGGCGGAAGTTCTCCTCTCCTACGGCGCCACCGAGGCTAAAGTGCCCGACATCGCCGACGCGGTGGTGGAAATTACCGAGACCGGGCGTGCGATCAGGGCTGCGGGCTTGAAGATCCTCGAGACGATACTGGTATCGAATACCGAGCTGATCGCCAACCCGAAATCCGCTATGGACCCGGTTAAGTTTCATGCGATGGAGCAGATCCTAACCCTTCTGACCGGGACCCTTGCGGCAAGGGATTCGGTGCTAGTCAAGCTAAATGTCGGTTCCGGGGACCTCGACAAGGTCATCGCCGAGCTTCCTTCGATGAAGTCGCCGACGGTATCTCAGCTCTTTGGCGGTGAGGGTTTCGCAGTTGAGGCGGTGGTGCCTCGGAGCATAATTAATACCCTGATTCCGAGCCTCAAAGACCATGGAGCGTCTGACATATTGGAGATACCTCTGTCCAAGATCGTTCCCTAGCCGTAGCGCAAAACATGCTAGGTTAACCCCGATGACCGAAGTCGATCAGACCATCGTGCCGTGGCGCCCGGGCCACGCTATCCCTTTAGGGATTGCGACGGGTATGCATTTGGCAAAGGTGATCGAATTTTCCGACCAGAGGGGACTCGGGGTAGTCGACATCGAGGGTCGCCGCTTCCCATTTCATTGTCTTTCTATAGCCGACGGTTCGAGGACCTTGGAGGTGGATAGCCTGGTGTGTGTACGCCTGGCGGCCAGCCAAGGTGGCGGCTACCAGGCGATAGAGGTCGTCAAGATCTAATCTTTGGCCTCGGGCTTGTCTTTGATTGCGCTGATCTGCACGAAGGCCAGTTTAAGCTGAGAGAGTGCTTCTTGCACCTCTCCCTCGGCCATTCCGAGTCGGCCCTTGAGTCCTTCGGTAATGGCGCTAAGCGCGTCTATGGCGAGGCTCGCGTCTTTTAGCTTCGGTGGCGTCGCCGAAAGGTAGATTGCCGCTAACTCGAAGAGCCCATAGCAGTGATTGGTTATGACGTCTTCGGCGGCCGCCTCGAGGAGTTCCTTGCGGAGCTGCTCTACTGTGGCCTCAGCGTCCTTTACCTCCTTCGTCGACGGTTCCGAAGCCCCTGTGTTGTTGGGGGTATTCTGTTCTTTTTTCGGAGGAGGAACTGGCCTCTCTCCATCTGGTGTCCAAAGAGTACTCACAATCAGCTAGACTAGGCGATCTGCGCTAACTGGAAAGCGGGGCGATGGCTCCCACCTGACCGCCGATAGGCGAGTTTTGGGTCTCGGTGTGTAGGCGAGGTCTACTTCGCTTTCCCGCGAACGCACGGCAGTGAATTTTGTACTGTGCTTTGAAGGGAGTGATGCTAGATATCCGCACCTAATGGGAATGAGCCGAGGATCAACGAGCGAATTAGGGTTCGTGAGGTTCGGTTAGTTGATCCCGAAGGAAACCAGCTTGGAATAAAGCCGACACTCGAGGCCCTCGCTCTTGCGAGGCAGATGGACCTCGACTTGGTGGAGGTTGCGCCGATGGCGAATCCCCCGGTAGCTCGGATTATGGACTACGGGAAGTTCAAGTTCGACGCCGCTCAGAAGGCTAGGGAGTCGAGACGTAGGTCGTCGGCGATACAGATCAAAGAGATGAAGTACCGACCAAAGATCGGCGCTGGGGACTTTGATACCAAGACCAGGCAGGTGATTAGGTTTCTCAACGAAGGACACAAGGTGAAGATCACCATTATGTTCCGAGGTCGAGAGATTTACCATCCTGAAATTGGCAAGACGATATTAGATCGCGTCGCCGAGGCCTCTACTTCGGTAGGGAAGGTCGAGACGGCGCCGAAGCTTGACGGCAGAAACATGTTGATGGTTCTTGCACCGGACAAGCGGGTCGTGCCAAAGACGGCTTCAGCGGTTCATAATGATGCGGAAACGCCCGTCGACCAGGACGACGTCGCTAGCTCCATTTCAAGTATCACCGGCCCCCAAAGCGATGAGACAGTTACCGATGAAGAGATAGAAGAGGGCTGATTAAAGATGCCAAAGATGAAGACAGATAAGGGAGCGCAAGCTCGTTTCAAAGTGACCGGAACGGGCAAGCTTCGTAGACGTAAGGCGTTTAAATCCCACATTCTAGAGAAGAAGTCCTCAAAGAGGATTAGACGACTCTCTAGAGAGTCCGATGTTGCGCCCGGCGATGCAAAGAGAATGAAGCGCCTTTTAGGGATGTAGTGGTAATCGGGCAGATCGGTTACAAAGTTTTTTGGTGCGACGATGCGTGTCAGTCGCGGTTTAAATGAGTTAAGGAGAAGTTATGGCAAGGGTGAAGCGCGCCGTACACGGCAAGAAGGGCAGACGCAAAGTCCTCGAGCTAGCCAAGGGGTATTACGGCAATAAGAGCCGTAGTTACCGTGCGGCTAACGAGCAGGTAATGCACTCCCTGAACTACGCCTACAGGGATCGTAGGGCTCGCAAGGGAGATTATCGGAAGCTCTGGATACAGAGGATAAATGCAGCGGCTCGTGAAAATGGAATCTCTTATTCGAGATTGATCTTTGGTCTCAAGCAAGCCGGAGTGGAAGTCGACAGAAAAGTTCTTGCAGATTTAGCGGTGAACTCGCCAGACACTTTCGCAACCTTGGTCAAGGTAGCCAAAGAGGCGAGCCCCGAGTCGGCAGCTACCGAAGCCCAGGAGTAGGAATCTCCTTGGGCGAGCCGATAAGGTCGAACTCTAATCGACTTATCAAAGTGGTTAGAAAGATTTCAAAAGACCGGTCGGAGCGCAATAGCCTCGGCCGGTTTTTGATTGAGGGCTATAAGTTTGTCTTGGAGGCGATCACCGAGCATGGCGCGTGTGAGACCGTACTGGTCAGCGAATCCTTTGGAGGATTAGAGGCTGCGCTGATCTACGACGCTGCCCAGGTCGCCGGGTGTGAGATCGTCTCGGTGACCGAGTCGATTATGAGCCAAATCTCCGACTCAAAGACCCCACAGGGAGTTGTGGCGATCTGTAAATTGCCAGGGGAGTTTACGCCACTTCCCGACTCAAATTCGGCGGTCTTTGCACTGTCTGGAATCCAGGATCCAGGTAACGTTGGGGCGATTATTCGGGTGGTGGCGGCGCTAGGACACCCGGGCATAGTGATCTCCTCGGACTGCGCAGACCCATTTTCTCCCAAGGCCACAAGGGCGTCCGCTGGACACTGTTTGAGCGTCCCGATCCGGATTACTGACCACTTGGCAGAGGAGATCGCCAAATTTAAAGGTCTCGGTGCGAGAGTCTTCGCCGCTGGCGGTGGGGGAACTTTGACCCTAGCGGACTGTGCGGACCTGTCGCGAGCTATGGTAATTTTTGGCTCCGAAGGATCTGGGGTACCGCGGGAATTGTTAGCGATGGTCGATGGGGTGGTAACGATACCGATGGCCAAGGGTGTCGAGTCTCTGAACGTGGCGGTTGCGGCCGGCGTAATAGGATACACACACCTTGCCGCCATGGCCGATCCCCGCAATATCTGATACTGGGAAATCTGATACCCCAGAAACTCAAATACCTGGATTGGCCACTTCTACTGCCTATTCCTTAGTGGCTCGAGGAGTCCGAATAGCTTTTTGTTCTGTTTATATATTTTTGAAAAAACACCGTAATACCCCTCGAACAACCTCTCATTTGGCGGGTGAGGGATGAATATGTCATCGATTTCTATTGCCGCTTTAATCTCGGAACGACCTATAGTTCCATTCCCAAAGAGTGCCATGAGTCCAGCGCCCTTTAAATTTGCGTAGATCGGATCCTTTACCCTGTGCACCTCCGTCTTTAGTGCGTCGGCGTGGATCTGACACCACAGGTCGGAATTTGCTCCCCCGCCAATCATGCGTACCTTGTCGGGCCATCTCTGACCGGTGAATTTGATAAATGGTTCCAGAAGCCATCGATTCGATAGCGCAACACCCTCTAAAACGGAGCGAGTTAGGTCGGCTCTCGTAGTGTTGAGAGACATCCCGACGAAGACCGCTCGGGCATTTTTGTCGTCGACGGGAGACCTCTCTCCGGCTAGCCAAGGGGCGAACACCACGCCATTTGAACCGGGTGATGATCGAGCGGCCAAGCGATCGAGATCGGAGAAGCTAGCGGTCTCCGCTTGGGTAGACCCATCGTCAAATATGATGTCCCGGAACCAATCTAGGGATTCACCAGCGGTTTCATGATTGTTGGCCACCAGGTATTCACCCGGAAAGATACCCGGTATCGAGGCAATCGAATGGACAATGTCGGTCTTTTTTTTAGACATCTGGGTCGATATCCAGGCGGTGGTGGAGAGGCAGATATGAATCTCGTTGGGGTCGATTGAACCCGAACCGATCGCCCCGGTGTGGAGATCCGGTAATCCGGTTATCACCTTGGCTCCCGGATCGATGTGCAGCTCCTTCGCCGCCATGTCAGATATTTTGCCTATAACGGATCCAACGGGGATGAGACCGGGGAGTTTCGCCAAGGGTATTTTGGTCAGTCGGAGGAGTTTCTCGTCATAGTGATAGCGATCCAAGTGGGTATTGTCGGTCAGCCAACTGGCGGTCATCGATGCGTGGGTTGCCGATGCGACCCCGGTCAACTTCATCGATATAAAGTCGACTGGCTCGAGATACCAACTCGTCTCCGCTGCAATTTCTGGTAGTTCCCTCTCGATGAAGCTTATGTGGCCGATCGGGTCGGCACCAGACCTCGATGGAGCCCCGCCGGTCTTTCTAATGAAGGAGAGGGCCGCTAGTGGGTTGTAACCCATGAACCCTCCACCGATGATCTCCTTGGAGTAGGGTGCTCCCCTCTCGTCCATCCAGAGAAGGCAGTCTCCCACCGGTTCTCCGGTACTGTCTACCGGCACGGTCGAAGCCCATTGGCCGGTAGCGCAGACCGCTACGAGGGCCCCCTTAGGGTCAAATTCGTCAACGATTGAGCGAGTTAGTTCGACTATCGACGCCCACCAGGAACTGGGGTCCTGGGTGGCGGATTGGGGTCCGTCGGGGTGCAAGGTCGAAATCTCCGCAGTCCGCTTCGCAACTAGGGTTCCATCGGCCCTGATTAGACCTACTTTCACCCCTCCGGTTCCGAGGTCGATGCCGAGTGCGTACTGGTCCTTACTCATGGGCATGCTTAGTGCGCTAGTCCGTAGAAGGCATCTAGAGCACCGACGAGAAGTTCCTCTACGACCTTGTTGCCCTCGACGCTGCCCGCCAAGCCGTAGAGCGCAGACGATTCCGCCTGGCTGAGCCCGGGGCTCTTGGCATAGGCTACGGCATCGGCGAGTGTTGAGAGGAAGTCCTCCATTACATTGGGAAGGGTATTTGGACGGGTAACGCAGAAGTGGAGGCCGGGGGGGAGTTGTAGTCCGTTCAGACGCCAACCCTTTTTGCTTAGGTAGTCATTCACGTGGAAGATATCTATCGAGTCTGAACCGAAGCCGACCAAAAAAGTAGGGTCACCGTAAATCTTCAGTTCTGCCATACCTTGGATACCCCTCTTCAGCAGGTCAGCGGTTCGGAAAATGTCCCGCGCAATCTCGAGATAACCCTGCTCCCCGAGGGTAACCATCGACGCCCAGGTCGAGGCGATCAGCCCACCGGAGCGTGAACCGGCCATCCCTGGGGATAGATAAAGTCCACCTGGCCAGTCTGGGAAGGTGAAATACTGATGCTTTCGGAGTTCTCTATTGGCATACATGAGGACCGAAGTACCCTTTAGGCCATAACCGTACTTATGAGTGTCAGCGGAGATGGAGGTTACGCCTTCGACCGAAAAATCAAAGTCGTCAATTGGGTATCCGAGCATCTTACCGAAGGGCAGTAAGAACCCTCCTAGGCAGCCGTCTACGTGTAGGCCTATGTCGTGCGCAATGGCTAGTTGGCCGAGTTCCGCAATTGGGTCGACCAGACCATAAGGGTAGGAACCGGCTGAGCCGACTAGTGCGATGGTGTTCCTGTTTATGTGGTCTTCGACCCAGTTCAAGTCGACCAAAAAGTTCTTATCCAGCGGTGCGCGTAATACTTTTACCCCAAAGTAATGACCACCCTTGTCGATTGCGACGTGAGCGGAGTTGGGAATTATTACCTCGGGTGCGGATACTCCTTTGGTCTGGGCCGCCCATTCTCGATAGGCGAATAGCTGTGACATCAGCGATTCACTCCCACCCGATGTCACTACCCCACAGGCCGATCCGCCGAGTGCATCACCGTTCAAAAGGGAGAGGGTCATGGCGACTATCTCTCCCTCCAGCTTGGTCGAACTTGGGTACATGTCGCGCTGTAATACATTTGAATGGGCGAAGTAGCTAAAGGCTTCGGTAAGGAAGCGATAGTGGTCGTGGTCCCCGGAGTAGATCGAACCGGAACACTTCCCCTCGTCACCTACCTTGTCCTCTTTTTGGGACATTTCTCGTAGGACATCTAATACCTCCTCCCTCGCCACCGGAACCTTGGGGAGTGTTGAGTAGGTAGGGTAGCGGTCTCGGTAAGGGTAGAAGTAGTCGTTAATTCCCGATAGATCACCTTGCGCGTCGCTCGTCATACGAGTCCCCTTTCAAAACCATCCATTTCCAAGACCGACCATCTCCATCAGCGTCCAATTTTCAGTTCGCTTTTTCAGTTCGCTTCTTCAATTCGATTGACAGGATATTTCTTGTCGTCCATTGGTTCACCGTCCACTGGTTCACCGTCACTGGGACCCGGCTAATGGGTACTCTTCAATCGGTCGTACTCCGGCGTCGCCCCGCGAGATCCTCTTTCTGAGTACGAGCAGGTACCAAGCCAAGGAGAGGAGGGTCGAGCCGACCACTATAGCATCGGCGAGACGAAAGCTTGATGGAAGCGAAAGCGCCAGTATCATCGCTAGGGTCCAGAGAAGTACTACTGTGATGACTGGTTTCGCATACCTCCCTAAATTAAAGGCACCGGGTATGGACTCTAGGGCTTTTCGTTTGTATGCATATGCGACGGTGATCATGAAATAGATGATGAAGGGTATTATCGCCGTAGCGCCAACGAGTGTGTCAAAACTGTTTTTTTGGGTATACCCGAAGATAGTGAATGCGACATTTATCGCTCCGAAGATCAATAGTGCGATGATCGGGGTTTGGGTGCGCTGATGAACTTTCTTAAATGCCGCACTGAAGGGCAACATGTTGTCTCGAGCCATTGAGTAGACGAGTCTCGCTTGAGCAGCGGTTCCTACGACACTGATAGAGAAGATCGAAAATATCACGAAAGCGATAAATAGTTTCACTACCCACCCAGGGAGCCAGTAGTTGGCGATGGCTAACAGTGGAAGATTGGTGGATTCGATGGCCTTTATCGACGGTATTGCAACTGAGAAACCGACCAGTGCAACGAAGCCCAGTGCTACCGAAGCCCCTACTGCGATTAGTACGGCCTTTGGGACATTTTTTCTGGCGTCTAATGCCTCTTCGGCAAGGTCCGCAGCCAGCTCAAAGCCCACCAGCGTGTAGGCGCCCAAAATGGCCGCTAATACGACCGAATACCATAGGGCATTGTGGGTGGTTGCCGTAGTGTTGGCTAAGATTCCCCAGCCGTAAGGTGATGGTTTTGATTTGACCCCCCACAGCACCATCAGCAGAACACCAAAGACCACGGTTCCAATGATCTCGGTGACTACTGCAGCCGAGTTGACCTTGGACGCTAGCTGGACCGAGATGACATTTAGCAGCAGCGGGACCATCATTATTATTATCGTCACGCTGAGTATCAGGTGCCCCGAAGGATGGTCGATACCGAATTCCGATAACAGAAGGGGTGTCCCGACGAGTAGGAAGATTGCCCCTCCTCCTACGGTCATGTATAGCAAGCCGAAGAAGCCTACAAACCAGCCATAGCTGGACGAGACCAACCTGGCGCTCCACTGATATGCGTAGCCGGCCAAGGGAATCCGGGTCCCCAATTCGGCTACGACTAATGCGACGAGCAGCTGCCCCACTCCCACGACCAGCCACTCCCAAATGCTGGCCGGACCGAAGTAACTCATTGCGACACCAAAGCTCAAAAAGATTCCGGTCGTAATGGAAATGATCGAAAACGAGACCCCAAAGAGCGCAAAAAAATGCAATGACCTCTTGAGGTCCTGTTTATAACCGAACTTGTTTACAACTGATCCCTCTTGATCTGATCCCTCTTGATCTGTTTGAGCCTGTATTGCTCGAGCAAATCCGGCCTGATCGCCACCAGTAGACATCGATTTCCCCCGCTTAAAGGCATCAGATCGGA
>JAKCBW010000112.1 GCA_021842145.1 Actinomycetes bacterium | reverse complement strand
ATCCGAGTTCGATTTCGGAGAGTAAGTGGCGGAAAGGTTTCAATAGGGTCCAATTAATACCGCTTATGAGTGGCAAAATGAAGCCAAGAAGGAGTGCGTGTTATATTAGCCCTAAGGACGAGGCTGCTCGATTATAAATCGAATAGCCGGTTCGCTCAAATAGCCAACTTTTATACCGTCGGTACTGCTCTTTTCTGGCCGATCGACCCGACATTTCCCCCCGATTGCAAGTCAAGATATTCAATTTGTGTTGGAGTCAGTGACCCATTGCATGAAGCTGAAAGGGCCGCTATCCCCACTTGGGGTTTGCCGGGCAACATACCAATAGATAGGGCCTTGGACGAGGTCCGCATCGAAGAGGACTTCGCTCGGGCAATTTCGCTCTTCAATCCGGAGGTACTTTCTAGCAGTATCGACCTAATACGGGCGGCGCTGGATCTAAGGGGTAATTCGATGGCAACCTCAGCTAATCGACCTCGGGACGAGGTAGCCCCTGAAAAACTGACTGACGCACTGCGAGAGGTTGCCCAGGTCTGTTTGGAAGCTACCACTATAAGGCTAAGTGGATTTCAAGCCAAGGCGCATTTCGACCCTGATACGAACGACCCTGATACGAACGACCCTGATTCGGACGATGGAGATTCGGACGATGGAGATTCTGGGTTGTCTACTTGGCGGGCGTCACTCTGTTTGGCGAAACTGTGCTCACTGGTATCTCAATTGAGGTCACCTCAATTGGTGCTCACGGGCATGAATCCCCAATGTGTCGAACTCCTGTTATTTATAAGGGCCACTCTTTCCGCCTTGACCAGGTGCGAAGGCTACTAAAGGGTACTTTCGATTTTGTGCTGCTCGGACTCAGGACAGATTCGATCGGAATGGACTGGCTATAATCTCTAGCACGAGTCCGGTTCTCTTAGCGGCACTCGGTCGTAATCGGCGCGGGCGTCGGGTTAGAGTTTCCCTGAGAAGGTCCTCGGATAGGAGAGGTTTTGGAGTCCACGAAGCTAATTGTCTCCCAGAGTGGACCCCTTAATGGCACCATCAAGATCCAGGGAGCCAAGAATTCGGTTTTGAAGCTGATGGCGGCCACACTGCTGTGTGAGGGTGAGCATATCATCCGCAATGTGCCGGAGATTACCGACGTGGCTATCATGGCCGAGCTCCTTTCGTCTATGGGTTCTGAGGTGGCCTGGAAGACCCCAAACACCCTTTCAATATTGACCCCAGCAACCGAGGACCTCATACCGGTCGCAAGCTACGAGCTCGTCGACAAGATGAGGGCTTCGATAGTGGTCCTCGGCCCATTGATGGCGAGGAGTAAGAGGGCTAGGGTGTCGCTTCCTGGGGGCGACGACTTTGGTCATCGGCCGATCGACATGCACCTCGATGCCCTAAGCCACCTTGGATGCACCTTTTCAGTTAGCCACGGTTACGTCAGTGGGGTCTGCGACGAATTAGTCGGACAGGATATTGTCCTCGAGTTTCCCTCCCATACCGCTACCGACAACGTTCTGATGGCCTCGGTGCTTGCCGACTCCGTTACAACGATCGAAAATGCGGCTCGGGAGCCGGAGGTCTGTGACCTGGCGGCGATGCTGCAGGAGATGGGGGCGAAGGTCGAAGGCGCCGGCACCTCCAATATCAGGGTGATCGGCACTAAAAGTTTGCTTCCAGCGGATCACGAGGTAATTCCGGATCGAGTCGAGGCGGCGACCTTTATTTGCGCCGTGGGAGTCCTCGGCGGCGAGGTGCAGCTAGATGGTGCCCGACACGACCACATGGAGATGTTGATAAGAAAGATGCGCAAGATGGGGGTCGAAGTAACGGCGAACTCGAGCGGGCTTTTGGTCCGCTCCGACGGAAGCGTTCGTGCTACTGACGTGGCGACCCTGCCTTATCCGGGAGTAGCCACCGATTACAAACCGATGATCGTCGCGGTACTTTCGGTCGCCGACGGAGTTTCTATAGTCACGGAAAACCTATTTTCTGGGAGATTCAGATACATCGATGAGTTAAGAAGGATGGCCGCCAACATCCGAACCGAGGGTCACCACGTAATAGTCAGAGGGGTTAATAGGCTTTCGGGGGCTCAAATCAAGGCCCCTGACATTAGAGCCGGGGCCGCCTTGGTCATCGCCGCCTTAGCCGCTGAGGGCCAGAGTGAGATCTCTGGGGTCGCCCACATAGATCGTGGCTATGAGAGGCTGGACGAGAAACTTAGGAGCCTGGGCGCCTCTATCGAACGTGACTAGAAGCGACCAGATTCTCCCGTAATACGGAAAGTAAAACGGACAGAACAGGACCCACCTTGATACTGCCAAGTGCCGATCAATAGGTGGAGATAAAGTGCATTTTAGGAAGGGGTAACGAGGGAAGTTGTCTATCGTCAAGGACCCCAAATCGTTGCTAGAGCAAGCAGTCGGTGGTAATAGGGCCGCCCTCGCCAAATTAATTTCGGCCATCGAAAGGGACGGACCCCACACTACCCAGGTCATCAAGACGATCTTTGGCGCCGCTTCTACCGCATACCTGGTCGGAATTACCGGGGCGCCAGGGGCGGGAAAGAGCACTTTGACCGACAAGTTGATAAGGTGCTACCGGTTACGGGGTCTGGAAGTGGGTGTAATTGCCGTCGATCCTTCTTCGCCCTACTCGGGGGGTGCAATCCTTGGAGACCGTATTCGAATGGGTGACCACGCATCCGACCATGGGGTTTACATCCGCTCTATGGCTACCAGGGGACACCTCGGAGGACTTTCAACTTCGGTCCCCTTGGCCGCAAGGGCCCTCGCCGCCGCCGGCTTTCAAGATGTGCTAATCGAGACCGTGGGGGTAGGGCAGGTGGAGGTCGAGGTGGCCGGTGCTGCGGACACGACCGTCGTGGTCATTAATCCGGGTTGGGGGGACTCGATCCAGGCGAACAAGGCTGGGCTAATGGAGATAGCGGACCTCTTTGTAATCAACAAGGCGGATCGTGAAGGCGTGAGGGCGACAAAGAGGGACATTGAGGCGATGCTCGACCTCGCACCAAAGGGGGATTGGCGTCCGAGGGTACTAGAGACGGTTGCCTCTCTGGACCGCGGGACCGACGAGGTCTTTGAAGCCATCCTCGATCACCGCAAGTTTCTGGAAACCTCCGGAAAGCTGAAGGAGATTCGGGCGAATCGAGACGAGGAACAGACCATGAGACACCTGATCGAATTGGCAAAAGTCGATCTCGCAACGTTTTCAAGGGGCTTTAGGACGACCAGCCTGGACCCGCTATCAAAGGCGGAAGAGGTGTTTGCCGCTTGGCTTGAATCCAAGTCAAATCAGACGGGTAATTCTTAGACTTGTTTGATGCAAATCTGTTTGGATCAGGGTGCCATCTACCATGTGTGATAGCAAAGACTGTTTTTGTGAGTTGGAAACAGAATTAGAGAGTCCCTGTAAGACTGGGACTTGATGGAGGTCGAAGTGTCGAACCAATTTGTCAGAATGGAACCTCAGGGAAACGGTGTCGTAGTGCTGAGGATTGACCGACCGAAGATGAACGCATTATCGGCGGAGCTACTTTCTGAATTGCGAGACGCAGCCAAGGAACTCTGTGCAAATCCCCCCGGGGCGGTCGTTGTCTATGGCGGCGAAAGACTTTTTGCCGCCGGGGCGGAGATATCTGAGTTTGCGGGTCCAAAAGAGGCGCTCGCGGTGGGTGGAATGTTCCACGAGGCACTAGACGCTATTGCCCAGATCCCGCGGGTGACCATTGCGGCGGTCACCGGATACGCCCTCGGTGGCGGGTGTGAACTCTCTCTGGCCTGTGACTTTAGGTTGGCGGCGGAAAATGCTAAATTCGGCCAGCCGGAGATCTTGTTAGGCATTATCCCCGGGGGTGGCGGTACACAGAGGCTGCCGAGGCTTATTGGAGTCTCAAAGGCGAAGGACCTGATCTTCTCGGGACGCCAGGTAGCTGCGGCCGAGGCTCTGGAGATTGGGCTCGTCGACCGGGTAGTCCCCAAAGAGGAGGTTCTCGATAAAGCACTCGAGTGGGCTGGGGAGTTTGCCAAGGGTGCCCTCGTGGCCCAAGGGCTGGCCAAGAGGGCCATCGATGTTGGTCTTTCGGACTCCTTAGCGCACGGCCAAGGACTGGAAAGGCGCCTTTTCGCTGAGGTTTTCTCTACCGAGGATGCCGCAATTGGGGTCAAGTCCTTCTTTGAATCTGGGCCGGGCAAGGCGGTCTTCAAAGGGGAGTAGCTGGACTTTTTAGCACCTCACTTTGGAATCGCCAACATGAGTTTCGGGTTGTTCCCCTCAAAGATGTGCTTATTTAGTGTCACTGGCGGGGTGTCCCGCCAGCGACAGCCTCTTTGATATCATCTCCTCGAGGATCAATGCCGGCCCGTCCTGCTCATTGGAACCACAGACCATGTCGCAAACATGGAGGAGGTCAGGGTGGGCATTTGCCACTGCAACTCCCAGACCGACTAGTGAGATCATCTCGATATCGGTTGGCATGTCCCCGAAGGCGACGGCATTTTGCGTTTCGATATTTAGCATCTCGAGTAGTTCGACCGCCCCCGATCCCTTCGAGACCCCCTTCTTGGTCATTTCAACCAGCCCGGTTCTCGAAGAGGTCGTTACTTCGACTAGATCTGAAACTACCTCCCTCACCCCCGCAAGGAACTCCTTAGGGGAGACCTCCGGATTTCGTGCCAAAATCTCGGTGACCGGATGGGAGACGTACTCCTCTGCGGGTCCGAAAGTTACGTTTAGCGGGGAGGGCCATGATGGACGGTAACCCGGCTCGACGTGGAGGTCGAAGCCGCTCTGGATGCCAAAGACCGTACCGGGCATCTCCCTTTTGAGCCTAGATATAGCGTCTAGCGCTGCGCCTCGTTCGATCTTTTGCTCCCGGATTATCGTCCGACTCTTACAGTCGAAGATCATCGCACCATTCATCAGTACTGACATCGGTGCGATAGTCGTCAGATCCACTATCTCGCACATCGCCCTCGGCGGCCTCGCAGTCACAAATAGCGGTGTAACGCCAACTTCGGTCGCTATCATCAGCATCTTTTTCGTCAGGTCGCTGAGGGTGTGGTCATTTCTTATCAGTGTGCCGTCGAGGTCCAGCAGCGCTGCTTGCGGAAAGAAGTCCTCGAGGACCCTTGGATCCTTGGTAGCTTCTCCGAAGGCGGAGGCTAAAGCATTTGATACGACATGTGGATTACACTTTTCAATGGCTTCCTCGAGACCAACCCACCGGTATTCGTCGTGCTCGGCGGTGTCGACTTCGACGCTTCTTCCCTCTACCTCCGAGTGGAAGAAGTACCAGTCCTCTGTCACCGAGCAGAGGCTAGGCTCCTGCTCCAGTTCGATACCGGTCTCCTCCTTCAGTTCCCGAACTGCGCACTCAAGGGGGCTTTCGCCTTCGATCCTTGCACCGCCGGCGGGGGTCCATGCCCAATCGGAGTCGTCTTTCGGGTATCCGACGCGATGAAGTATCAGAAGCTCAAAT